>SLHB01000127.1 GCA_007136375.1 Candidatus Hydrogenedentota bacterium | reverse complement strand
GGACGCCACCATGGAAGCCGCCACCGGCGCGCCTTCCACTGGGCCGCCTTGTTGATTGACCACCACGCCTCGAATCTCGCCGGACGCGCTGAGTTGCAAGCGCACAGCGCTGCCAGTGCGAACGTTTTCACGCAAGACGCGCCCGCCCCGGGACCGGGCGGCGACCGTGTATGTTCCTGGCTCCAGGTTGCTGATACGGAAGGCGCCGTCTTCCACCGTGTAATCCATTCCCCGCCTGTTGCCCTGGAAAGCTTCGACGGCGGCGCGCTCCACGGGCTCTCCGTCCGCCGACACCACGGTTCCTTCGATATAGCCGCCCTGGGCGGGGGGCAACGTCAGCGCGAGGTCCTCGACAGACGTTCCACTCTCCACCGACACAGCCGTTTCCACGCTGTCCGTCATCCCGCCTCCGCCCCGGGCCGCCAGCAGATACTCCCCCGGCGGCACGGCTTCGAAGCGGAAGGCGCCCCCCTCGTCTGTTCGCTCGAAGAGATTCGGTGTGAGCTGGGCTTGCCGGCCGGTGTCCGTGGTTCGCAACGTGAGGTGAGCGCCCGCCGCGGGGGCGCCATCGTCACGCAGCACCCGGCCCGCCAAGGTTCCGCCCCGGTCCAACGTCAGCTCTTGCAGTGGGGCGCCGTCACGGGCGTCGAAGAAGAAGGGCTCGCCAAGCCCAGGCGCGAAACCCGGCTTCCGCGCGCTCAATCGATAGGTCTCGTCGAGGGGGAGACCGCGAAGAACGAAGGCTCCCTCCTCGTCCGTGCGGCTAGCTGGACGGGATTGAGACCGTGGCCAGTTTCCCGCAATCGAGCTGCCATCCGGGCGTTCCGGCCGCACTTCCGCCCCTTCTATTGGCGCCCCGTCGCTATCGAAGGCCACGCCATGAACGGATCCGCCTGGCCTCAACCGAAAGTCCACGGGCTCCCGTTGGCGCGCGGACAGGTGACGCGTCTGCACCGAGGATTCATCGAGCACGTAGGAGGCGTCTGGGTCCAGGAGGCGTGTCACGGCGATCTCGTGGGGGCCCGGCGCAAGGCCTTCGAGATGGTACGCCCCGTTTTCGTCCGTCACGGCCTCGGCATGCCTCCCGGCGCCGTCGTGATATGGATAAGCGCGCATCACGGCGCCGGGCACGCCCCCGCCAGCCGCCGCGTCCACGACCCGCCCCATCACCGCTGCGCTGGGCCGCAGGCGAAAGTCTATTCGTTGACGCGCGCTCTCTGGATCGATGCGCTGCTCGGACCGTACATATCCCTCGGCGACACAGGTCAGTGAGCGCGGCCTTTCCCGGCTATCGCCCGACAGGCGGAACAGCCCGTCTTCGTCCGTTTCCGCCGCGAACGGCTGGGGCGGCATGCTCGCGCCAGCCTCCCCATGGCCTTGGGCCCAGGGAGCCTCGGGCGCGAAGAAGGCGAGGGCCGCGCCCGGGATAGGCTCGCCGGTCTCGTAGTCCGTCACGGCGCCATGGATTTCCCATTCAACAGCGGGGCTACTGGAGACTTCGGCGGGAAACGCGGGCCCAGAGGAAGGCGCGGCGTCCGTTACGGCGGATGGATCTTCGGAGGGGATCTGGGCGTCTTCGTAGACCGGTGGAGGGGACCCCGGTTCGGACCAATTCCAAAGCAAGGCCGCCGCCACGGCGCCGCACAATAGGGCGACCGCGACGATGCCGAATACCCGGTTCATTGTGGGGACTCCCTGCTGCCGGCGCAACCCGGCATTGGCAAGACCGGACGGACCGCGCCGCCTTGGATCGGGAAACGTAGCCCCTTCATGATATCCCAATCCCGCTCCAGGGGCCAGCGCCAAGCGACGACGCGGCGGCGGGACTTAGAACTGGACGCGGCTGCCGGGGAACCCGACGATGTTGAGGGCCACCCGCACGTCCCAACCCGCGTCGCGCTCCCGCAACTTCACGGAGGCCTCCCAGCAATGGAGATCCCGGCGGAGTTCGTACTCCTGGCGGGACAGGGTATTTCGGTCGAAATCATAGCGGTGTTCGAAGGAAACGGACCAGTGTTCGCCGATATCCCGGCCAAAACCGTATAGGACCTCCCGATTGAACACGCGGCCCAGGGTCTCGGTGTGCATAACGCCCGCCCGGGCGTGAATGTGCCCGCCAATGTTCCGCTCGTCGTAGTAGATATAACTCAACAGACGCCGGTAGTCGCCGTACTGGGCGTTGAACAGAAACTGTAACTCCGGATCGAAGGGTTCATCAAAAACACGTTCGTAGGTTTCCAGGGCCGTCCGCTCGATGAAAAACGGCTCGTCCAGGTTAAACTCATCGGAGATGCTGTGGCGCTCGTACGCGCCCACGGCGCCCCACCACGGCCTGGGCCGGACATCCACTTCGACCTCATAATCCGAGGAACGGCGAAATTCGTTCCAAAGGTCTTCGCCGAAGAATAGGCTCAGCCGCCCCACCTGCCACACCTCGCCGGTTTCTCCGTCTCTTCCCAAGACCACATTGTCGATCTTCCCTTCGAGACGGCTCCGGCCATAGATATTATCGTAGAAATCAAAACGGGGCGCGCGGTCCACCCGAAGCGTCGGCTTGGGACGGTAGGAGTACGTGAGCGAGGGCATGATGATGTGCTGGAAGCCGCTGAAGCCCATGGCGCCGTCAAAGGCCCGTTGCAGACGGGTCTGCAGCGTGCCGCCCGCCTGCACGGAAAAGCGGGATGCGCTGCCGTCGCGTCGGAACTGAGAGGAATACCACGCCGCCTCCGCTTCCACGAAGGGCGTGAACTTCACGGCTTCATGGACGGGAAAATCACCCGTCAACCGCGCCACGTTGACCAGCCGCCAAGCGCTTTCACCGTAGGGGCGGCGCTCTTCATGTCCGGCGAGGACGTCGTAGGTGACGTACACCTGCTCGATGAGCGGACGCTCCAACAGATGATACGTGAACTCGGGAAGACGCTGGGTTTCCGCGATAAAGTCGTGCGTCGTCTTGCGGAGCGTCGCCGTGGCGATGGCGCCGGGCCGGGTGTGGGTGAAGTTTGCAAAGGTGCGCGGTTCGGTCCGGTCGCGAAACTCGTCGAAGAAGAAGTCCTTGTAGAACTCCTGATCCGACCATTGCTCGGCCCGGACCTTCAGACGGCCCATGTCCTCGAAGTCCTGGCGATGATAGACGTCGTAGTACCCGCGGTCTTTTGTTGTATAGAGGGACCGGAACTCCCCCTCGCCCTCGCGCACGCCTTCCGGAGACGTCTCCCCGACGGCGTAGGTCCCCTCAACACCCACGCCGACGCCTTCCCGCTCGGTGGGCATGAGGCGGTACCCCAGCCGGGCGTCCTCGCCCACGGCGGCGCGTTGGCCGAAGTTGGCGTAGTATCCCAGGGAGCCGCTGCGCCCGCTGTCAAAGTCGAAGTTCATGTCCGCCGCGTCGCCGAACCGTTGTGTCCAGCGCGGCCATATGATGGGCGTCCCCACGCCGAGAACTTCCAATCCGGCCTGGATTCCCTCGAAGCGGTCTTCCTCCAGCACCGCCCGGCTCACCCGGAGGCGGTAATGGGGCGGATCGTGATCGCAGGTGGTGATCCAGACATCCTCACCCTCGCCGCTGGCGGGCCCAAGGATGCGGACCCGGGAGGCGCCAAAGTAGAAGATCCCCGTATACCCGCGGACATCTTCGGCCTCGCCGGTGTACTCGCCGAAATCCATCTCCAGCTTGCCCGCCGTAATGGAGCGGCCCGGCTCGTGGATGGCGATGTCGTCGGCTTCCGCCCGGCCGCGCAGCCTTTCGTCCGGCTCGGGCGCGTCCTCGGCTCCTTCGCCATTCGCCTCGTACGCCAACCGTTCCGCGAGGATTTCGCCGGGGCCTTGTCCCACACGGACATTCCCACGGGCGTCCAACCGGCCGGTTACGTTGTCGTAATAGAGGTAGTCTCCGGAAAAATCCGCGCCCCCCAAATGAAACAGCACGTCCCCGCTCGCTTCGAGCGTCCCGGCGTCGACATTGCCCGAAAGCCGGTCCGCGTGGATGGATTCAAAGGGCTCGCTCCAGTCCGGCTCCGTGAAGACCGGTTCCCGGGGTCCGAACAGCGTTTCATCTTCCAGGATGTCGCCGAGGGTGCGCGGCGAAGGACCGAAGGCGTCATAGGGCGTGGGCCGGCGCCGGATCGCGCCCGGCGCGCGGGCAGCGGGAGGCGAAACGGGACTGCCCTCAAGCGCTTCGACGGCCTCGGCGCATTGAACGCAAGCCCCTCCGGCGTCCGCGCCATGGCCGCACAACGCCCTATTGGCCGCCGCGAAAGTTCCAGGCGCGCCGTCCGTGCTCTCAACAATGCCGGCGAGATCCATGAAGCGCCAGGCCTGGCCTCCAGCGTCGGAAAGCGCCACTGTGCATCCCCCCGAGGCCAGAATCCGGGGCGTTTCGGCGGATGCGATGGCCATCGCGCCAGCCAATGTCAGTTCTCCGTCAAAGTAACCGAGGGCTTGGGGCGTCAGCACGGCCACGCCCTCTCCCACGGGAACCGCCGTAAGCGCGCCCCTTTCCATGAGCGTGTCGGCGTGGCCTCCGGCGGGATCCGCCGCGATAAGCTGTTCTCCAGCGGCGATGATCAAGGCGCCGCTTCCGGTGAACGCGAGGCTTGTGGCGGGTCCGGGCAAGGGAATGGACGCCGCGACGGCCCCGTCGGCGGGGCGAAGGACATGAACGCCGGCGGGCGACCGCATCGCCACGGCCACGTAGCCGGAGAACGACGCGACACGGTGAGGCACCTGGCCGAGCCCCTCCAGAGAAACTTCCTGCGCCTCGCCGTCCGGATCAACTACAGTCACCGTGTTCGAGTAGGCGTTAACGACAGCGAACCCGCCGTCCGGCAACGCCGCGACGTCTGCGGGGCCTCGTCCCGTGGCCACGTCCCGAAGCGGCGCCAGAGTAGCGGCGTCCAAGAGCGACAGGGTCCGGGCGGACGCGGAAACGACGCCCAAAACGGCGCCGTCGGCAGACAACGCCAATCCCCTCGGCTGGTCGATGGTCTGCGTCGTTGGGGCGTTGGAGGGCTCCGCCACATCCATGCGCCATACAGCGTTCTTCCCCGTGGCGGCGCCATAGGCCTGGCGGCCGTCGTTGGAGAGAACCACGTTCTGGAAGGCCGCGGGCGCAACGGCGCGGCCCGGGGTTTCGGCGTCAATGGCGGCCTGGGCGCGCGCCGGCAGGACGCACAGGACCGCTAGCACGGCCATCCACGCCCACACGGCGGACCGCCGGACACGGCGGTTTATGGTCTGCGCCCAGGGTCCCATCATTGCCGGGGCGGCACAATAATCCAGAATGCGGCGACAGGACGGCTGCTACGC
>SLHB01000250.1 GCA_007136375.1 Candidatus Hydrogenedentota bacterium | reverse complement strand
TCGCCCGGCGCCACAAGCCAGGCTTTTTCGCTGCGGTCGTCGAAGAGCCGCTCCACCACCATGGCCACTTCGTCGTCGCCCCAGCGCAGGTAGGAAAGGCGCCGCTCCAGGGCGATGAGCCGCTCCGGCGCGTTGTCGAACGGGGCGCTCAATAGATATACGTGGTCCCGCACATCGGTCTCCACCGCGGGGTCGCCCCCGTCCTGAGCCTCGGCCCAGACGAGATCCGCGCCGGCGTCGGCGCGCCAATGGACGCGGCGTGGCCCCGTCACGACGGCGTCGAAGGCGATGGGCAGATCGTCCGCCAGCGGGCGATCCACGATCTGCCGCGTCAGCGCGCCGTCCCGGTCCCAAACTTCGACGGAAACGGGAAGGCGGGAGTAGGGCACGGTGTAGGAATAGGGGCGCTTGATGCGCTCGACCAAGAGGTATTCGCCGCCCGGCGCGAGATTGAACCAACTGTACACATCGGGTTCGCCCAGGTATTCGGTGTTCCCATCCAAGTCGGCGCGGAGCAATTGGCCGGTAAAGTAGTAGTCGAAGAGGGCCTCGTCATGACGGTCCTCCAGCAGGTCCTGATAGGTGCGGGCCGGAGTCTCCCGTCCCACGCTCTGTTGCACGATGGGTCCGGCCGGCGCGGTGGGCGGCGCGGGCGGATCTCCTTGGTCCCGGGGAGCGGCGAGGACCATGAGGGAGGCGCTGTCGGGGCTCCACTCGAAAGCGGCGGACGGCCATACGTCGTTCAAGGCGAAGCCGCCGACGCGCCGCGCTTCGCCCGTGGCCGCCTCCACAACCCAGAGGGTCACCTGCTCCGGCTCCACGTTGGCGAAGGCCAGATGCGCTCCATCGGGCGCCCAGCTCACGTTGCGGATGCGCGGATCCTCGGGCAGGCCCGTCACCGGGGTGGGATCGGCGCCGCCATCCACGGCCTGTATCTCCATGGCGATGTAATAGCCGGGCCGGCTGGGGCCGCGGTTGGCCGGGTTGATGCGGCGGCCGGCGAGGCGCTTCTCCGGTTCGGCAAGCTCCGCGATGCTGGGCAGGGTTCTCGGCTCCAGGACGGCCATCTTGTCCCGGGCGGGCCCGAGGCTGATGGCCGGGGTGAGCGGCGCGTCAACAATGGCGGTGACCGCTTCGGGCGGCTCCCGGTACCCTTCCACTTCAGGCCAAGCTTCGGAATGCGCGCGGGGAACGAGGGCGATGAGCGCGAACGTGGCGGCGGCAAGAAAACGCGTGACGGGCATGGCTGGATGAATCCTCTCTAAGCTTGGGGCTTGGCCGGTTCGCGCGCCGGGACCCAACGCGCCGGCGAGCGCGATTCGGCTTGGGAGGTCACATTGTACATCCGTTTGACCGTATCCGCGAGCGTTCCGTATGCTCCACCCACGCTGCGGGACCTCGATAATCAAGCGGAGAGGCAGCGGCGCGGAGACGGCGAGCCTTGGGGGCGGGAGGACATGGCGTGATTCAGACAGCGGCCGGCGTAGCCAGCTCCTGGCGGGAAAGCGCCGCGTCCGCGTTCGAACGCGTACAGCCTTGGCTCATGGAATTCCTGCACCAGGAGTACCTGCCCGACGCCATGGGCACGTTGGCGGTGGCCTTCATCACCACCGGGATCGCCGTGGCCATCTTCCTAACAGAGCGGGGCCCCGCCTTCGAATTCGACAAGGCGGTGATCGTTCAAAACGTCGTCCGCGTCCGGCGCTTCCTCCTCTGCATCCTCGCCCTCGTGGTCCCCATATTCTTCATCGAAGCCGCGGGCCCCGTCCTCAAGGGCGTCCTCTTCTCCATCCACATCGGCGGCGCGCTGGCGACGTTGCCCCTGTTGCGCAACGCGTACCGGTGGATCATCGAGCTGGAAACCCACGACAACCGGGCCTTGAGCGCCTACCGGAACGCCTGCCGGATCAAGTACTTCAAAGGCTTGGGACCCGGCCCGCACAAACGGGCGGCCTGGGCCTTTTTGTTCCAAATCGAGGACCGGACCGCGGCGGAAGAGTTGGAATTCGCGGAGGAATTCGTCAAAACCGTGGACGCCCTCCTAAACCGGGGCATGCTCCGCGAAGCCCAGCAGCATCTGCTCCAACTGGAGGAGTGCGTAGACAACGTCACCCTGGAAGACGCCGAGGTCATGGAGCGGTACCTCCTGGGCCTGCTGCGATGGAAGCTGGCCATCGGCCACGCCGGAGCGGGCGCGGGCGAAGCGCAGGACCGGGAGCGCCGGCAGACCCAGAACATCATCAAGCGCATCCTCCACCACATCTTCAAGCGCGCCCTGGACCGCTACATGGCCTACGACCTGCTGGCGCTCGTATCGGCCTTCCTGCGCGGCGAGCACGGCGGAGCGGCGCCGCCGAAATACGTGCGGGAAGTGCTCATGCTCATTCTGCCGAACCTCTTGGACCGCATCGCGGAATCGCCCGCCGGTCCCGACTATTGGCCCACGGAAATCCCGGCGGATTGGAAGATCACCCGGGACGCCTTGGCCGATCCCTACAACACACAGGCGGCCATGGGCCTGGTGTGCGTGAACATCTGGCTGGATCTGAAGATCGAGGAAATGCGCAAGCACGAACGGACGACGGACCCCGGGCTCGATAAGGTCATCGTCTTCATGTTCCCGAAGAGCGACCCCACCGTGCTGACCACGCTGCTGGCCTTCGCCCTCACGGACTGGGGCGAAGAGACGCCGGGCGAACGGGCGCGCCGGTTCTTGGACGGGTTCATCCGCTTCGGATTCCATTGCCATCCGGATTTCAAGCAGGTTTCGGTCCGAGAGGCCCACGGCATTGTGCGGCACAAGTTTCCGGAGGATTTCGAGCCGGAGATGGTGGCGGCGTCCATCGAGGCGCTGGAGGCCATGGGGCCCGAAGCGAACGGCGAAAGGGAGCGGAACAGGCGGCTGCTGCTGAAATTCTTCGAGGACTTACGGGACGCAACGCGGGAGGAGCAGACGACGGCGTGACCGGGCCGGCCGCCGGGAAGGCAAAAAAATGGCGTCCCCAAGGGGATTTGAACCCCTGTCGCCGCCGTGAAAGGGCGGTGTCCTAGGCCAGGCTAGACGATGGGGACGCTCGAAAAAGCGCGGATTATGACTCGGATTTAGTGCATGGTGAACGGGGCGGGATTCGAACCCGCGGCCACCGGATTAAAAGTCCGATGCTCTACCAGCTGAGCTACCCGTCCTCCCGTTGTGCAAAACCAACCGGGAGCCGGGACGCAAGCGGGCCCTTGCCCCAGTCGCGCCGGGACTATACCTGATTCCGGGGCCCCCTGTCAACTTCTGGAACACGGCGCGGAGCGGCGCCAGAAGGAGGAGGCTCCGGCGCGGGCCGGCTCCATGGAAAGGGCAAGCTCTTGACAGGCCGGACGCAGCCTGCCTATGCTACAATCACCGCTGTGTCCGGGGACTCCGGGCGTTGCCGGGCGCGCTCTGTTCCGCCCCGCCGCCCCCTCCACCCGGGACGCACACGGCTCTTTCACGTTCATTCCAATTTGGTGACCCTACACGATGGAGCTCCAAGGTTGAAAAACGCGCGGATTTCATCGGCCCCGCGGGAAGGCGGGGCCACGGGCCATGATGAAGACAGCGGGGCCCGGGGCGCCATTGCGGCCATTTTCGGCGAAGGCGGCATCGAGATCAACGGCGCCCGGCCTTGGGATGTCCAGGTCCACGATGACGCTTTCTATGACATTGTCCTCGGCGGCGGCTCGCTGGCCCTCGGCGAGTCCTATATGGACAAGCTGTGGGACTGCGAGCGCTTGGACGAATTCTTCGCCCGCCTTATACCCGTCCACATTTCGAAGGGCAAGGCGCTGCAAAAAGGCATGCTTTGGCCGATTTTCAAGGCGAAGCTCGTCAATCTTCAGAGCAAGACCCGCGCCCACCAAGTCGCGGAGACGCATTACGACTTGGGCAACGATTTCTACGCCCACATGCTCGGCCCGCGGATGCAGTACACCTGCGCGTACTGGAAGGACGCGGACAATCTTGTGGAGGCGCAGGAGGCGAAGCTCGAGCTGATCTGCCGGAAGCTCGAATTGAAGCCTTCGGACAAAGTCCTGGAGCTCGGTTGCGGCTGGGGCGGCTTCGCCAAGTACGCCGCGGAGCGCTACGGCTGCGAGGTCACCGGCTGCAACATCTCCAAGGAGCAGGTCGAGTACGCGCGCGAATCCTGCGCCGGATTGCCCGTCACCATTCTTCGGAAGGATTACCGGGACGCGGAAGGCCGCTATGACAAAGTGGCCGCCATCGGCCTCTGCGAGCACGTGGGATCCTCGAATTACCGGGAGTTCATGGGGCTCATCCACCGCCGCCTAAAGGACGGCGGGCTCGCCCTGGTGCACACGATAGGGCGCAACACTTCGGCCCGGGCCGGCGAGCTGGATCCCTGGATTCAGAAGTACGTTTTTCCTAACGGACAGTTGCCGTCGTTGAAACAGCTCGCGGACGCCGCAGAAGGTCTTTTTGTCATCGAGGACGTCCACAATTTCGGGGCCTCCTATGACAAGACGCTCATGGCCTGGCACGCCAACTTCGTGAAGCATTGGCCCAGGTTCGAGGCCGCCTACGGCGAACGCTTCTTCCGGATGTGGAGCTACTACCTGTTGAGTTGCGCGGGGGCCTTCCGGGCCCGCAGCATTCAGCTTTGGCAACTCGTGCTCTCGAAAGAAGGCGCGCCGGGGGGCTATGACAGCATCCGGTGAGGCGCTCAGGGCCCACGAAACGCGCAAGGCGCGGCTGGCGGCGGAATTCCGCGGCAACGGCGGGCCGGTGCGTCTGGACAAGAAGACATCGAACCTTTTCCGGCCGCGCCGCGAAGCTTCCCGCCGCGTTAACGTCCGCGACTTCAGCCACGTCCTGAGGGTGGACGCGGAGAACCTGACGGCCGAGGTGGAGGGCATGACGCCCTATGACGCGCTGGCCGCGGCGACGCTGGAGCACGGCCTTCTCCCCACCGTTGTGCCCGAACTGCGGTCCATCACCATCGGCGGCGCCGTGTCCGGCATCGGCATCGAGTCCACCTCCTTCAAGTACGGCCTGGTTCATGAAACCGTGGAATCCATGGACGTGTTGCTGCCCAACGGCGACGTGGCGGTTTGTACGCCGGACAACGAATACGCCGATCTGTTCCACGGCCTCCCCAATTCCTATGGGACGCTGGGATATATCCTCCGCCTTACGGTGAAGTTATACCGCGCGAAACCCTATGTGCGCCTTGTCCACAAGAAATATACGGATCCCGAACGCTTTTACGGCGATCTCAGGGAGCGGGCCGGGGATTCGGATTTCTTGGAAGGGGTGGTCTTCGGCCCGGG
>SLHB01000200.1 GCA_007136375.1 Candidatus Hydrogenedentota bacterium | reverse complement strand
GGCTCCGCGAAAAGCGTGTCGACCGGGGCTTCCTCGACGATTTTGCCGGCGTACATGATGGCTGTGTCCCGGGCGTTTTCCGCGACAATGCCAAGGTCGTGAGTGATGAGCAGCATGGCCATGCCCATCTCGTCCTGGAGGTTCTTCAGGAGGTTGAGTATTTGGGCCTGTATCGTCACGTCGAGGGCGGTCGTGGGCTCGTCGGCGATGAGCAACTCGGGATCGCACGCCAGGGCCATGGCGATCATCACGCGCTGGCGCATGCCGCCGGACATTTGGTGGGGGAAATCATCGAAGCGTTCGTCCGGAGAGGGAATGCCAACCTTGTCCAACAACTGGATCGTTTGCCGCCGCGCTTCCTCCTTGGAGACGGCGCGGTGGAGCATGATGGTCCGCGCAATCTGATGGCCAATCCGGAAAACCGGGTTCAAACTGGTCATGGGCTCCTGAAAGATCATGCTGATCCGCGCGCCCCGGATCTTTCGCATCTTGTCCGGGCTGATCCCCAGCAGGTTCTCGCCCTTGAAGAGGATCTGTCCGTCTATGATGCGGCCTGCCGGCTCGGGCACGAGCCGCATGATGGACAGCGACGTCATGCTCTTGCCGCACCCGCTCTCGCCCACCAAGGCCAGAGTCCGGCCCGGGTAAATGTCGAAGGAGACATCGTCGACGGCGCGGGAGACGCCGGCGTCGGTGTAGAAGTACGTCTTTAGGTTGCGGACGCTCAGGACCGGTTCGCCACTCTCCAAGGTCACACCTCGCTTATTGACGCATGCGCGGGTCGATGGCGTCGCGCAGGCCCTCGCCCACCAAGTTGAACGCGCAAACAGTCACGAAGATCGCCACGCCCGGAAAGGTGACGAGCCACCACGCGCCATCGGGGCGGTTGATGTAGCGGTTGGACTGAGACAGGATCTCGCCCCACGTGGGCGTGGGCGGCGGAACGCCAAAGCCAAGGAAGCTCAGGGCGGACTCCATAAGGATGGCGCCGGCGATGCCGAAGGTCGCGCTCACCAAGACGGGGGAGATGGCGTTGGGTAGCAAGTGGCGGAACATGATGCGGGCGTCGCTCAGGCCCGTCGCCCGGGCCGCGACGGCGAAATCGCTCTCGCGTAGCTTCAGAAACTCGCCGCGCACCAAGCGCGCTATGCCCATCCAACCCAGAAGGCCGAGCACGATCATCAGGATGTAGATGTTCTGATCCGGCAACATGGCGAGGAGCGCGAGAATGAGGATCAGCGGCGGGAAACACAGCATGATCTCAATGAGGCGCTGCGCCGTCCCGTCCACCAGCCCGCCGTAATACCCGGCGAACGCGCCAATAACGACGCCGACAATGGCTGAAATCCCCACCGCGATGAAGCCAATGGTCATCGAGATGCGGCTGCCCCAAATAATGCGGGACAGCACGTCGCGGCCCCGGTCGTCGGTGCCGAGCCAATGATTGGCGCTGGGTCCCTGCAAGCGCCGCGTCAGTTCGATGGCCAGCGGGTCGTGGGGCACGATGGGGCGAATCGCCCGGTCGTTGGGTCCGGGCTCCCAAAACTGAAAGTCGAAGCGGCGAAGCTCGGGGATGTCCCGGACGTTTGCGAACCAGTACGTTTCGCCCTCCACATGGAGGTAGATTGGGCGGTCGCCCGCGAGGAACGGCGCCAACGAGGCCACAAACGCCAGGACGATGATTACGCACAAGGCGGCCACGGCAAGGCGATTCTTCACGAATTGCCGCGCCACGAGCCGCCAATAGCTCTGGCCTTTGTGTCCGGAGTCCTGCGCGCCCGCGGGCGCCGGGTTCGCGGGAGGTTCGGTCATTCGAAACGGATCCTCGGGTCGGCCACGGCGTACAGGATGTCCGATATGATGAGCCCAATGAGGGTCAGGACGGCGGAAATCGCGAGAATCCCCATGATGACGGGGTAGTCCCGGGTGAGCACGGCCTCGAAGGCGAGCCGGCCCATGCCTGGGATGCTGAAGATACGCTCGATGATGACGCTGCCGCTGATAAGCGCGGGCAAGAGGGTGGCGGCCAGGGTGATGATCGGGATCAGGGAGTTCCGGAGGGCGTACTTGAACACCACGACTTTCTCGGAAAATCCGTAGGCCCGCGCCGTGCGGATGTAGTCCTGGCGAATGACATCGACCATGCCCGCGCGGGCGTATCGGGATAGGACGGCGAGCCCCGTGTAGGTTAGGCAGAAGACCGGCAACACCAAGTGCCAGATGTGGTCAATGAGCCAGCGATGCCAGGGCAACCCCTCCGCGCCGATGCTCTGAATGCCGTGAACCGGAAACCAATTCAGAAACTGGCCGCCGCCGAAGAAGAAGATGAGAAGCATGGCCGCCCAGAAACTGGGCATGCTGTAGAGGATGAACAGCGTGACCGTGGTGACCGTGTCGCCCCACGTCCGCTGATGGGTCGCGGAGTATACGCCGATCGGGACGGAGATAAGGTAGGTAAGGAATATGGATATAAGGCTCAGCTCCAGGGTGACTGGCAGACGCTCCATGATCTTGTCGATGACGGGGCGGCCATCGCGGAACGACGTCCCAAAGTCGAGCCGCATCAAATCCCCGAGCCAGGAGATATACTGCTGCCAAATGGGCCGGTCCAGGCCGAATTGCGCGCGGGTTTGCTCGATGATCTCCTGGGTGGCGGCGTCCGCGGCGATGGCGCCGCCATGCTGTTGGAGCATGATATACACCGGATTGCCCGGCGCAAGCTGGAGCACGAAGAACGTTATCAGCGTGATGCCGATGAACGTCGGGATGATCAAGAGGAACCGTCGAATTAGGTACGTTCTCACGGCGTTCCTTCGTTGTTTTCGCTGGCTCGCGGCGCGGATCCGCCCGCGCCGGGGAGTAACGTTACCCCACGCGCGCGGCGGTTATCAAGACCGGGTAAAGCGGGGGCCGGGACAGCCGCGCCCGGCGCCGCGTCCGGAACGCCCGTGAGGACATTCCGGACGCGGAGCGCCGCCGGGGGCCGGGCGCGGGATCAATCGTAGCGGTGCAATTCCTCCGGCACAAACCACTCCAGGGGATAGGGTCCGTAGGGGTACATGGTGATCCCGAAGACCCGCTTATGCACGGTCATCAGCGTTTCAGGGATGAACATGAAGGTGTAGGGCTGCTCCTCGTGGACGATCTCGTGGAAGCGGTGATACAGCTCCACGCGCCGGTCCGGGTCGAACTCACGCCGGCCTTCCTCAATGATTTCGTCGGCCTCGTCGTTGGCGAAGCCCACGTAGTTGGAGCCTTGGTCGATCTGGGAGGAGTGCCACACCTGGTACGGATCCGGATCGGGCGGCATGTTCCAGCCCATGGTGATCGCGTCGAAATTGCGGGAGTCGATCTCCTCCAACAGCGTCGCCCATTCAAGGCGGCGGATGTTCATGGTGATGCCCGCCCGGCGGAGCGACTGCTGGAAAATGGTGGCGATCTGTTCCGCCGTGTCGCTGTCCGCCACGATGAGCAAGGTGAACTCAAAGGGCTCGCCGTCCCGGTCCCGCACGCCGTCGCCGGTCGAGTCGGTCCAGCCCGCCTCTTCGAGCAACTCCTCCGCCCGTTCGCGGTCGTAAGGCCAAGGCTCAATGTCCTGGTTGTACTCGGGATTCTCGATGAAGAAGGTGCCCGAGGTGACCTGTCCCAGGCCGTAATAGATCTCTTCGAGTATCTCTTCCCGGTTCAAAAGCATTGTCAGCGCCTGACGGACACGCCGGTCGTCGAACTGGGGCCGGCGGAGGTTCCAGCCGATGTAGCTGTAGCGGGGCTCGGAATGAGGCAGCTTCTGGAACCGGGCCTCGAAATCGGGCCGGTTGGCTTGATTCTGCCAAAGCTCCGGCGTGAGGTTCATCACGTCCATGTCCTCCCGGCGGAGCACTTGGAAGGCGGCGTTGTCTTCCGTGATGATGCGGAACACCCGCCGGTCAATATACGGCTCCTCGCCCCAGTAGTTCTCGTTGCGGACGATGCGGACCTCCTGGTTCGTCTGCCAACGCTCGAAGGCGTAGGGACCGGATCCGACGGGCTCCCGGTTGTTCGGATGATTGTTGAAGTCGCCTTCGCCATAGATGTGCTCGGGAATGATGTACAGCGAGCCAATCATGACAAGGTGGCGGTAGTAGGGCTGACTGACTTCGAACTGAACGGTGCGGTCATCGATGGCTTCGACCGTTTCGATGTCCTGCAGGTAGTTCCGGGCATGGGGCGCGTTGACTTGCGGATCGAGGACCGTGTTGAAGGAAAAGAGCACGTCATCCACGGTCACCGGTTCGCCATCCGAAAAGTGGACATCGTCCCGGAGCGTGAACGTGTAGGTGAGGTGATCGTCCGAAATTTCGTAGGATTCGGCGAGAAGAGGCTTCATTTCCAGCGTTTCGGGATCGCGCTCCATGAGCCCCTCGAAGACGTAGCTCTGCACCTGAGTGGCGTATGCGTCTGTGGCGGTGTACGGGTTCAGGTGCTCCATTTCGCTGGGAAGCCGGGTAATCAGCCAGTCGCCCTGGGCGGCTTCCACGTTGTCTGGGTCGAACCCCTCGGGAAAGATGTCCGCTCCGGTGTCGCCCAAACCGCCGCAGCCGGCCAGCGCGAAGCAGGCGGCTAACACGGTTGCTTGCGGGAAAAAGGTCTTTAGTGCTCTCACCATGGCTATGCTCCGATTCCGTGGGCTCGGCGGCGATCCGAACGCCGAATCGCGCAAACGGAATGGTAACATAGGGGAGCGCGCCGAAGAAAAGTGGAGAAGGAGAGCGGCGGCGCCAGCGGTTCGCCGCCTCGCGCGAATGCGCCGCTGGATTAGGCGCTGGTTTGGAATGAGGGGCCTGTTTGTGTACACTTGGGCCAGGACAGGGACGCCTTGGCCTTGCGCCAGGCGCGGGCGAAAACCGTGGATGGAGGAACGGGATGATGCAGATGCGATGGATTCCACTGGGGACGGTGCTGGTGGCGGGACTGGCCGTGGCGCCTTGGGCGATGGGGCAGGATATTCTGGAAGAGGAGCTTGCGCCCTTGCCGCCGGAGGTCATGGAGGCGCCCGCGCCGCCCACGGCCGAGGAGCCCCCGGACCCCATGGAAACGATGGTCCAACCCATGCCCCATGACGTTCCAGTGACGGCCGGGCAGCGGCGGGTCCAGCCCGTTGGGCTCGAATACACGGACCTCTATTACGGAACCGTGGAAGAGCCCGCGTTGCGTCCCGTTAAGGGCTTTTTCCGGGGCGTCCGCTCGCTCTTCTATCATATGGGGACGTCGCTTCGGGACGGCAACGAGAAATTCCCGGGGCTCGGCACGGTGGAAATCTTCCGGGGCGCCCGGCGGGGCGGCGCGGAGTTGCTTT
>SLHB01000455.1 GCA_007136375.1 Candidatus Hydrogenedentota bacterium | reverse complement strand
TGCATGCATTCGCTGCCGCCCCCGAAGCTGTAGAGATTCCCGTAGTGCCACTCCGCGGTATGGGACCGCGCCAGGAAATCCGCGAGCTGGGAGGTGGTCCGCACGGCGTGAGACAAGTAGATGTACGAGACCGGCCACGACAGGAAGGCGTCGCGTTCAGCCACGAACTGCTGTGACTGAGGATGCTGCGTGTCTTCCCGCTGCTGGCACTGGGTCATCCTTTGGAACTGGTCGTTCAGATCATCCTCGAAGCCAAGGGCAATGGATCCTTCCTGGCGGCCATCCGAGGGACACACCTTCAAATTCACATCAGTCCAATAGTCCGGATACAGTGCGGCGCCCCGGAATCCATGGGTGTTTCCGGCGCCGTGCCAGTCCCATGCGTGGTGCTGTTGACGGGGCGGGAAACGTTCGCCCCGGGTCTCGTTGGCGTACATCTTGAAGATCACGCCGAACTGCCGGAGGTTATTGGCGCAGCTCGCGCGCCGCGCCGCTTCGCGCGCCCGGGCCAAGGCCGGCAACAAAATGGCCGCGAGAATGCCGATGATGGCGATCACCACCAGCAACTCAATAAGCGTGAAGCCCCCTCTCTTGCTCCTCATACCGTCTTCTCCTGAATGCTCCCAACAAACCGTTTCAATGACTCATGGGTGAATGCGCTGTGCTATTGCTGTGATCTCACCCCCCTTCGATGCGCCCCACTTCGGCCGGGCGGCCTGCGTAAAGCGTAGACTCGCTGTATATACAACACTCTAGAGGCGCCCTGGTTCCGTGGATTTTGGCCAATAGCTGCGAATTCGGTGGCGCTAACAGGATCCTAACAGATAGGGCGCGGCGAAAGGGAAATAGGACGCCTAGAAAGGCTCGGCAAGAAGCGCAGAAAAAGAGCAAACAAGGAGCGCAAACGAAAGCCGGCCCGGGCGCCGCCGCATTGGGCGGGCCCGGGCCGGGCGCTAGCTCGTCCGCGTGGTCGGCGGACGGTTGTCCGCGTGGTCGGCGGACGGTTGTCCGCGTGGTCGGCGGACGGTTGTCCGCGTGGTCAGCGGACGCGGAGTGGAGATTCGGACGGGGCGATCAACCCCAGCCGCCGACGAAGGGAATCACCCGGTGCGCCTGGGTGCCCGCCGCCTGAGGCACGGGATGGGTGCTCTCATCCAACCACTCGATCGGGTACTCCGAATTGTAGCGGATGAACCGGACATGCCCGTCCATGTAAAGGACGTTGCTGCCGCCGGGCACATGGTTGAACTGTTGCGTCGTTCCCATGCCGCCGCCAGCCTTGTCCCACTCGCCGCCATCCCAAGGCGGAACTTCGTCGGTGGCCCAGAAGTCGAACATCACGGCGATGCTGCTCTGGGCTTCCGCGCCCGCGCCAGGGTTGTTGATGTCGGTGATGAAGAAACGCTCGATGCCCTCGCGCAAACGCGGGTACGTGGCGGGCAACTCGGCGCCGTCGTCATCCAGGTAGTACGTGCCGCCGTCGAAGTTGCTGCCCGCGCCCCGGTTGGCCGCGGCCGGCACGTCGCTGTAGCCCTTGTCGCGCTTCACCTCAACGACCGGCCACTCCTCCGGCGCGCCGCGCCCAATGTGGTCGGGCACGTATTCAAAGCCGTACAAGGCGTGCTCGATGTTCATGTAATCGGCCATCTGCGAGATCGTCCGGGTGGCGTGGGAAAGGTAGACATACGAGATCGGGTGGGACAAGAACGCGTCCTGCACATCCCGGGACCACACGTCGCGGTACTGGTCCCGCTGCAGGATCTGCTCGAAGGTTTCCTGGAGATCGTCGCCCATGCCGATCTGGCCGGGCCGTCCGTCCGACGGGCACACCTTCAAGTTGACATCCGTCCAGTAGTCCGGATAGATGGAGGCGCCGCGGAAGCCCTTGGTGCCGGAGTAGTCCTGAGGATAGGCGTTCTGTCCGGGGGGGAAGTACTCGCCGCGGGTTTCGTTGGCGTACATCTTAAAGATGGTGCCGAACTGGCGCAGGTTGTTGGCGCAGGAGGCGCGGCGGGCCGCTTCGCGGGCGCGCGCCAAGGCGGGCAACAGGATTGCCGCCAGGATGCCGATGATGGCGATCACCACCAGCAGTTCAATGAGGGTAAACCCTCGCTTGCGTGATTGGCTCATGTTGGATTCCTTTTGACTGCGTTGCGCATTCGTTGCTTCACAGGTTGAAGCGTTTTCCCAATCGGTTCGCCGCCTTGGGTCCAAGAAAGCTTCCTTTTCATTTGGCTTGCCCGAGCCTGCCGGGCAAGGTTGGGGGCGGAAGGAGCGGCGGCTTCTCCTTTTGGCCGCCCTTCGCCATTGTCCAAGCGTGAGGCGGACTCCCCTCCAGAGGGAATCCGCCCCAGCGCGAATAAGCTACCGCCGGGCGCGGCGTACGCCAGCGGCGCCAGCAGCCGCGAGAAGACCGCCCAGGGCAAGCAGCGACACCGCGCCGCCCACGGGGAGGTTCTCCCAGACCTGAAGGTTCAACGTGGCCGAGTCCACGGGCGTGCCGTCGCGATCATCGTCCGCCGTGACGTGATAGGCGCCCGCGTCGTCCAGGGTGGCGTCGGCAATGGTGTACGTGGTGTCCGTCGCGCCATCGATGGGCTCGCCGTCCTTGTGCCACTGGTACACGGCGTCGCCCTCGGGGTTGAACAGCTCCACCGGGCCCAGGGTCACCGATTGGCCCACGCCCACTACGTGGCCCGCATCCAGATCCGAGAGGAAGGGGAACTCAAAGTCCCATTCCCCGCCAATGATGGTTCCGTCGTTGCCGCTCGGCGACAGGTCCGTCGCGACGGTTCCCGAGCCCTCGTTCAAGGGCCAGTAGCCCGCCAGTCCGGATTCGTCGCCCGTGAGGGCGCTGGTCATGTTCTGTTGAATCTCGGTCTGTGTGCGGGCCGTGTCCCAGACGCGGATCTCGCTGATTCCCCCGATCCAGCTGTAATCCTCGTCGTCCCGGGCGCCCACCGTAACGAAACGGTGGGGCTGCGCGACGAGCTCGTCTTGCGCGTCCAACACGCCATTCACGTAAAGTTGACGCCCGTTTTCGCCCAGCACTAGCGCGATGTGATGCCACTCGCCCGTCGCCTGGGCCGTGCCGGTCAGCGCGAAGCGTTCATCCTGGCCCTGGTTGAAAACGTAGTAATGGCCGTCGGCGTGCCGATAGAAGTGCATATTCCCTTCTTCTTCCGGCGCGGCCCCCACGGCCATGGTTTCATCCACGGCGGGACGCATCCACACTTCGAATGTCATGGGCGTCTCGATAAGTCCCGAATCGATCTCGACGTGTTCTCCGTCTCCCACTTCAAGGGAGAAGCCGGGCGATTGCGCCGCCGCCGGCGCGGCCGCGTAAACCACGGCGGTCCCCAAGGCGATCCCCAGCCAAGCCAATTTCCTTGCTCTCATAACTGCCTCCTAATCCTGGACGCGCCCGTTTCGAGAGCGCGTCCCTTCACTCCTTCGAGCGCCAGTAGCGCCGGGGCCTCCCGATTTAGGAGGACGGCGCGCTGGGCTCAACCTTTGCCACGCACGCGCGGGAAGCAGGCGCGTTGGCCTACTTTCACCGCTTCGTAAGCCTAAGGGATATACAGCCTAAATTTCAACATGGACTGACACACATAGTACATGGTATACTTGGTTGCATCATAGCTAGGCATGACAGAAGTAATCACCGTTACGGCAGGAACCCGGGTTTGTTGTAAGTTTCCGGGTTTGACCTATTCGGCAACTTGATCAGAAGTCTAGGAAAAAGCGGGAGAAGTCAGGCGGGCTGGGTCGGTTTGCGTGGGAAACAAAAGACCGGGCCGGCCCCACGGCCGCCAAGGATGGCGCCGCCAGACCGGCCCGTTGGATTTCGCTGTCAGCGAGCCGCGTGGCCCGCGCACCGGCGGTTTAGCCCCAGCCGCCGATAAAGGGGATCACGGTGTGGGCTTGCGTGCCCGCCGCCTGGGGCACGGGGTGGGTGTCCTCGTCCAGCCACTGGATGGGGTATTCCGCATTGTAGCGGATGAACCGGACGTGGCCGTCCATGTAGAGGACGTTGCTGCCGCCGGGCACGTGGTTGAACTGTTGCGTCGTGCCGCGGCCGCCATCGGCGAAGGGCCCCCAATCCGGCCCCCAAGGCGGCACTTCTTCGGTGGCCCAGAAGTCGAACATCACGGCGATGCTGCTTTGCGCTTCCGCGCCGGCGCCGGGGTTGTTGATGTCCGTGATGAAGAAGCGTTCGATGCCTTCCCGCAAGCGCGGATAGGTGTCGGGCAAGGCGCTACCGTCGTCATCCAGGTTGTAGACCGTGCCGTCGTAGTTATAGCCGAGGTGGCGGTCCTGGGCGGCGTTGATGTCGTTGTAGCCCTTGCCGGGCTTCATTTCGACAACGGGCCACTGCTCAGGCGCGCCGCGCTCATGGTGCGCCGGGGCGCCGCCGCCTACGTACTCCCACTCGTAGAGCGGGTGCTCGATGTTGATGTAATCGCAGATCTGGGAGATCGTGCGCGTGGCGTGAGCCAAGTAGACGTAGGACACGGGGTGGGACAAGAAGGCGTTCTGCACGTGCCGGGACAGCGCGTCGCGGTGCTGGTCCCGCTGGAGCATCTCCTCGAAGCCCTGCTGTAAGTCGTCGCCCAGGCCGATGTCGCCCGGCCGCGCGTCGGAGGGACAGACCTTGAGATTGATGTCCGTCCAGTAGTCTGGATACATGCTCCCGCCGTTAAAGCCCTTAAAGCCGGAGTAGTTGGCCGTGTAGGTGTTCTGTCCCGGCGGGAAATATTCGCCGCGGGTCTCGTTGGCGTACATCTTGAAGATGGTGCCGAACTGGCGCAGGTTGTTGGCGCAGGAGGCGCGGCGGGCCGCTTCGCGGGCGCGCGCCAGGGCCGGCAACAAGATTGCGGCCAGGATGCCGATGATGGCGATCACCACCAACAGCTCAATGAGGGTGAAACCCTGCTTCTTTCGCGTATACATGTTTAATTCCTTGTAGCATCGCGTGGTTGTTCGTGTTTCGCACCGTCTATTTCATGTTTTTCCCGATGAACCGTCGCAATCACCTCCTCCCGGGCGGACCGCCGTCCGCCGTTTGGCGTCTTCATCACAACAATCGATCATGGAAACATCGTAAACCGGCGCTTCTGCTCATGTCAACACTTCTGATGATACCGTGTTATAAAAGTATAGCTTTGATAATCGTAGCGCCTATCTCAGATCGAATAGGGATGATACGAGATATAAAAAAAGATGTGACTAGTCGGCGGAATGGAAGCGAGGAGCAGGAAGCTGGGGCGCGGCCTTGCGGCGTAAGGAGAGCGGGGCGCGAACGCAAACCGGCGGGGAGGCCCTTGCCACGCAAGGGCCTCC
>SLHB01000287.1 GCA_007136375.1 Candidatus Hydrogenedentota bacterium | reverse complement strand
TCGGCAACTGGGAAGGCAGCTATTCCGGAAGCCAGGGAACCGGCGACATCACCGCCAAGATCATTGGGCTCGGCGGCAATGAATACCGCCTCGTCCTGGAAGGTCAGGGCATGGACGCGGCACTCTACGGAACGCGTGAGGGCGAGTCCGCGGCGTTCCGGGGCATCTGGGGCGAAGAGACCGAGGACGACGGCCTGACGAACGTTCACGTATTGACGGCGGACATCTACGACGGCGAACTCGAGGGCCGCGTCCGCGGGCCTCAGTATGGGGGCGCGCAGTTCCAGCTCGAGCGCGTCTTCCACGAGCCGCCCAACCTGGGCGCGGAGCCCCCGGAGGGGGCCATCCTCCTCTTCGACGGGTCCGACACCAGCCAGTGGCGGCGCATGCCCGAGCAATGGCACGTCGTTGACGGCGCCATGCAGGTAGGCGGCAGCAACCTGTACACCCGCGAAGAGTTCGGAGATCACCGGCTGCACCTTGAATTCCGCACGCCCTACATGCCGAACGCGCGGGGCCAGGGCCGGGGGAACAGCGGCGTGTATGTTCATGGCCGCTATGAAGTGCAGGTGCTCGACAGCTTCGGCGAGCCGCCGGCCCACGATCTCTGCGGCGGGATCTACAGCATCCGCGAGCCGGACGCCGATGTGACCCTGCCTCCGGGAGAATGGCAGACCTACGACATCACCTTCCGCGCGCCGCGCTTCGACGACGACGGTGAGAAGGTGGAAAACGCCGTCATCACGGTTATCCACAACGGCGTGACCATCCACGACGAAGTCGAGCTGCCTCACACGACGCCTGGCGGCGTCAGCGGCCAGGAAGCTGAACTGGGCGGCATCTGGCTGCAAGACCACGGCGGCGATCCCGTCCGGTTCCGGAACATTTGGGTCGAGGAGCTCGACCTCTAGGTTCCCAGCCACGGAAACGCCACGCTGTAGCCTACAGCCCGGCCATGGGCCGGCGCGGACGCGCGCCGCGCCGGCCCTGTCTCGCTTCCGGAGCCCTTGGCCGCGCAACGCCCAGTGGACAGACCTTTTTCTGCGGTTCCACTTTGAGCGCGGCGCCGGTCCACTGTTGTTTTCGCAACGGCCAAAGCTCTTACCATTAACACATCAGGCGGAATCATCCGGCCAGAGGCCGCGTGGCTCCGCGCTCATGGGGAATCTGGGGAACGCCGGGTCCGCGGACTTCAGGCAGGAACGTCATAAGGACAGGAAGAGGTGCATCTTTCGCTCATTATACCCGCCTACAATGAAGCGCAACGGATTACCGTAACCCTCCGGCTCGTCACCGCCTACATCCAAGCTCAATCCTATTCCTCGGAGATTCTGGTGGTGGATGATGGGAGCACGGACGGGACGGCCGAAGCCGTGGAGCAGGAGTTTCAAGGAATCCAGGTCATCCACTACGAGCCCAACCGGGGCAAGGGGCACGCCGTACGGACGGGCATGCTCGCCGCGACGGGAGCGCACCGGGTCTTTTTCGACGCCGACGCGTCCACGCCCATCGAGGAGTTAGAGAAGCTCTGGCCCCGTTTTGAGGACGGCGCGGACGTTGTCATCGGCTCCCGGGCGCTGCCGGATTCCCAGATTGAGGTGCCGCAGCCGCGCTACCGCACGCTCATGGGCAACATCTTCAACATCTTCGTGCAATGCTGGGGGCTACGCGGCATTCCGGACACGCAATGCGGGTTCAAGGGCTTCAGCGCGCGGGCCGTTCAAACCATCTTTCCGCGCCAAACCATTGAGCGCTTCAGTTTCGACGCGGAACTCCTCTACATCGCCAAGAAGCACGGTCTCCGGATCGACCAAGTTCCCATCCGCTGGCTCAATAGCCCCCACACCACGGTCAACCCCATCACCGACGCATCCCGGATGTTCACCGACTTGCTCGCCATCCGGGCGCGGGACTTGATGGGCCGCTATTCCTAACGCGGCGCCGGCGCCGAGGCGGCTCTCCAGGCCGGGCGCGCCGGCCTGGGTCAACGGGCGCGCACGTTCTCCATGTGGGCGTCCCAAATATCCTGGCGGATGAAGACCTGGAACATCACCGCGCCGGGCCGCAAGGGCTGCAACTCCCAATGGTACTCTTCTTCCGCCCGCTCTAGGAACCACGCCTCCAACTCGGGGTGGGTGATGATCATGGCCGCGTCGACTTCATCGATGGGCTCTTGCCAGTAGCCCACGTTCGGGTATTCCCGCAAGTACCACGGAAGGGGCCAGTAGTTCCCCTCCGGCTCGACAACGCGGATGAGCATGTGCCTGCCCTCCGGCGCCGCCTCCGTGACCTGATCGATGCGGTCCAGAAGGCGGCGGAACTGTGTGCCCGTATGGCCGTAGGCGTAGGGATTCTCGGGCGCTTCCGCGAACTCGGTGATCGTCCGGTGGCTCTGGACGCCGAGGTGCGCCATGGGCGCTATCAACGCCAGGATGACGAGACCCTTCAACGCGGGGACGGGCATGAGCCGCACCAACGCTCCGGCGCCGAGGCCGCCAACGACGGCGAGGCCGTAGACGAACACCAGCATGTTCCAAGGCGTTTTGTAGGGAATGAGGCTGAACGCGGCGATAAGCAAGAGCGTGAAGATCCCTAGGAACCGGTGAAGATGGACGGCCGGTTCATTCACGCCCTTCCGGAAGAGCCCCATCAGCAACCCCACCGCCGCCAACGCCACGGTAATCGCCTCGGTCCAGGCGGGTTCGCGGCCCCGCTGGTAGTACGTCAGCATCTCCAGGTAGAAATGCCACGGCCATATGTGCCCCTGTTGATCGCCCGCGCGGTCCACGTAATGGAAATAGGTCAGCACGGAGTCCAACACGCCCCGGGGGTGGGTCAAGAACGAAGAGAAGAAGAGGACGGAGACGGCGAGACCGGCCAAGGCGCCCCACGCAATGTGCTTGGGCGCCGGCTTCGGCCAATCCTTCCAGGCCAGGCCGTCGTATAGCCAGGCCCAAAGCCCGCAGAAGACGATGGCCCCCGCCATCGCGGCGAAGATGATGGCGCAAGTCTCCTTCGTGGCGTGCATGAGGCCCAGGGACACGCCCGCCGCCACGGCCCAGCCCCAATGACGGGTTGCGAGAAACTGCCATCCCGCCAGCACGGCCGCAAAGGTGAAGAACACCAGGAGCATCTCCTGGATGTAGTAGCGGCTGTAATAGACGAGGGAAGGCGAAAGGGCGGCGAGAAACACGGCCGTCGTCATCTCCCCCCGGCCCAGGGTCTTGCCGTAAGGCCACAACAGCACAAGCAACAGGATGCCGAAGATAGCGGGCACGAGGCGGATCCCGGTCTCCGTCATCTCCGCGAAGGTGCTCGCGCCCGTCAACCACATGACCGGCAGCGTCAGGTAATAGAGCGTCGGGCCGTGATGCTCCACGGGATCGTACTCGTAAACCCCTTCCTCCAGCAGCACGCCCGCCTTGTGCGCCTGGTTCGCCTCGTCATGGTGCATGAGGCGGCCGTCCAGGTCCACCAGTCTGAACCACGCGCCCGCGGCCACGCCTATGATAAAGACAACGCCCCAGATGATGGCCGTCCGTTGCATAAACAGGGTCCCCGGAAATTCCGTTCGGTTAACCAATCCGCCAGCGCCGGGCGCTGCGCTATTAAGACTGCCGGATCCCCCTCGACGTCCCAGGGGATCCGGCAGCGTCACGCCGTACACTAAGCCGCGCGCCCGAGCTCAGGCGCCGGCAAGCGTTCTACAGGCCGCGCGCCTGAGCTTAGGCGCGCGGCAAACGCTCGACTGCTACTCCACGGGAAGCCCGTAGACCTCGGCCTCAATGTAATGATTGCGCGCGTCCCAATCGTTGCCGTTGCTGTAGAGACGCACGTAGCGGCCTTGGACACCGTCGGCGGTAAACACGAAGCCGTAGTGGTCTTCGATATACTGATGATCCTCGCCCTCGCCAAGGCCGTGGACGTTTTCGTAGTCGTTGCTGAAGACAACGTGCACGTCTTCCTCGAACTCAGGATCGTTCGACACGGCCACAACGACGTCAAAATAGACACGCTCCGATTCGAAGAAGTGCCACAGAGCGATGGCGTGGATCTCGGCTTCCTGTTCGAGATCAATCTGAACCCACTGGGGACCGCTTGGCAACTCCACGACGTAGTCCAGATCATAGGCCTTTTCCCCGTTCACAATGTCTTCAAGCTCGTTGAACCGCGCCTCCGCGCTCGCCGTAACCGGCTTGCCCAGAGCCAGATTCGTGCTGCCGGCGGGAACGTTCACATCGTGCCGCTGGTCTCCGGGGATCTCCACGATGTGCTCGGACCAATAGTCGAAGGGCGAACCCACATAGGAGGGCGAGGGCAAGTCGATCTCCAGCCGCTCCATCCCCTCCGGAACTTCGTTGTCTTCGTCCGCCTGCGCGGGAACGCCCGCAAAGACGAGCCCGAAGCTCAAGGCGGTTACGGCCAACCAATGGATCGGGGTCGAAAGCGGTGACTTCCAGTCGGTCATGTTGGTGTATCCTTTCTGCTTGTTCGATTAGTCTTCTGTGTATCGCGGAGCCGCCCAAGCAATCTCACGGTGGGGGGCCGCCCGGACAATGCTGCGAAGCGGTGCGTATAGCGGGGTTTACGGCGCATTGTAGCATGTTTCCCGCCGCGGCCCAAGATGCCTAGACCCCGCCTTCCACGAAAAAACCGCGCTCCCCCTGAACTCGCGGCGGGAGCGCGGCGGTGAACTTCCGTTCCGGCCGGCGCCGGGCGCCTCATAGAGACGGCGGGGGCGTTACGACGCGGGCAAGCCGTACACCTCTACTTCGATGTAATGGTTCCTGGCGTCCCAGTCGTTGCCGTTGCTGTAGAAACGGACATAGCGCGCCGTTTCACCGCCGGCTTCGAACAACCGGCCTTGGTGGGTCTGGATGTACTGATAGTCCTCGCCCTCGCCATAGCCATGCGTGTCTTCGTAGTCGGCGTTGTAAAGGACGGTCACGCCTTCTTCGAACTCGGGGTCGTTGGATACGGCCACAACTTGATCAAAGTACACGCGCTCCGATTCGAAGAAGTTCCACAGCAAAATGGCGTGAAGTTCCGCTTCTTCTTCCAAGTCGACCTGGACCCAGTGCGCGCCGCCCGGCAATTCGACCACGTTCTCGAGGTCGTAGGCCTTCTCGCCGTTCACAATGTCCTCAAGATCGTTGAACCGGGGCTCGGCGCTCGCCGTAACAGGCTTGCCAAACGCCAGATTCACCGTGCCTTCGGGCACATAGGGATTCTCCCGCCGGGCCCAGGACATGGGCTCAAGCATGGGCGAATCGTAGCTGAACGGCGACCCGGAATACGAAGGCGAAGGCAGCTCCACTTCGAGCTGCACCATGCCCTCCGGCGGCTCCTCGTCCTCGGCGTGGGCCGGAACGGCCGCCATGGCGGCGCCGGCCACCGTGAACGCGGC
>SLHB01000237.1 GCA_007136375.1 Candidatus Hydrogenedentota bacterium | reverse complement strand
GAGATCCGCCAGGAAGCGCGCACTTGGGGCCGTCCTGGCTTCCCGACGCGGCCGCTGCTCGGCGCGCACATCGTAGCCTATGTCGATCACGACAATGATCCGTCGACCCGCCGTATCCCGATCACCAGCACCATGACGGGCCTTCACGAGATTCAAAATAACCGGCGTGGCCAGTTCCGGTTGGAAGGACTGTGGCGCGAGTTGCACACTCCCGAAGGGAACCGCTTCACGCCGGATTACACGATCATGATGGAGCCCCTGGATGGGACGACGCCCACGGGCGATCCGCCCGAGGCCTTCGACAGCACCCATACCGTCATTGAGGGCGCCCAGGGTTGGGGCCCGGCCTACGACACCTTGTTCGAGGTCGAGACCTTCCGCGAAGGCGAAAACGTGTTCGCCCGGCAAAACCGGGATTTGGGCACGCCCGTGAAGTGGGATGCCGACCGCCGCCGAGTCGTGAGCGCAACTTCTGAACGCTCGCTGGACCAAATACTGCGGCTCAGTGAACCCATGTTCGGCGATCCGCCGGACACCTGTCCGCTAGTCGTGATGACGGAAGGCGGAGACGCCGCGTTCGTCGCGCCCCTAGCCCGGGGATTCCGGGACAATGTCCTGTTCACCTCTTCGGCCGGCGTCGCGATGGCGGATGTCTACTACCAATCCGCCCCGTATGTCACGACGTTCCTGCGCCAGCATCCGGCGTTGCTGGCGGGGCTGCAGCGCGCCGCGAATGGCGCCGGCCATGCAGCGGGCAACGTTTGGTTGATGAGCCTTCTTGGCTTGAGTGGAGCGCTTATGATTGGTTTTGCGGTAGTGCGATGGACGCGGCGGCGGCAAGCTGGCCGGATTGCCGCTGGCGTCGCCCTGGCGGCGTGCCTGGGCCTAGCGGCTCTGTGGGTCCCCGCGGAAGCGCGCGTGACGCATCTGACCACTCCGGAAGCGGCGAAGATGTCCGACAACATTGTATCGGGCAAGGTTTCGGTAGCGGAGAGTTACTGGAACGATGAAGGCCGCATTGTCACCCATGTGACCGTGGACGTGGACGACGTGATGAAAGGGCCTGTGAATAAGGGCGGCCAAGTTCACTTCATCATGCCGGGCGGGCGCGTCGGCAACATTGTGACCCAGGCCACGCACCTGCCTACGTTCAAGGAAGGCGAGGAAGTCATCCTGTTCCTTGAGGATAGCCAACGCGGCAACGGCCATGTCGTTGTGAACGGAGAAGGCGGAAAGTTCGAGATCGCCGAGGATTCCGAGACCGGCGAACGGTATGTCGCGGGGCATACTTTGGACGCGAAGCTCGCCGTCGCCGGGGTGAACCGTGACGCCTGGGAAGAGAAGGTGAAAAGCGGCGCCGTGGAGGACCGCATCACCGTCGAGGCGTTCACGGGCTACGTTCGCGACGTGGTCGCCCAACAGGCCCGCGAAGAGGCGTCCGGCGGCGAATAGCGCTCGCCGAAGCCAGGCGGGCGGGAACAAACAGAGGAATCGCCAAGTCTCCGGCCCTGGGAAACCCCGAAGAGAGGGTTTGCTGGGGCCGGTTTTTTCAGGCGGGGGACGAATTTCGAAACCCGTTTCTGGCGGCCCCACGCACTTCGCGGGCAAAGTGGGGTTTAAGTGGAGTGTAGGGCCTCCACGCGCCCGCGGCGCCGGGTGTACTGTCAACCGGCGGAGAAAACGCGGCGTTAGGCTCTGTGGTTTCACATTGCTCAAACGGAAGGCAGCGCCGTATGATTCTGGGCGGTGCGGGGCCAGTGAATGGCGCGTGGAGAGAATCAGTCGCGGAACGCTGGGCGTCCGGGAAACGGGATAGGAGTCCGGCGCGGCGGCGCAATCGAGGAGCGGCATGCTAAGAGCCTTGATCGTGCGGCAAGCCTTTGCCGCCCTAGACTTTATACTCGCGGTGGCGGTGCTCGTTATCGCTTTTCTGGTCATTACCAAGGTGTACAGCGCGGGCGACACCGTATGGGGCGAGAGTGACCTTGCGGCGGCGGGCGGGGGACAGAACCTGTCCATCGCCGAGGTGGGCGGCCGCGGCGAGTACGCCGAGATTGTCGACAGCGGCCTTTTTGGTCCCGCGGCGCGAAGCCACCGTGATGATGAACCCGAGGAGCCCGAGCCCGAGCCTGTCGAGGTGGTGGATCACGGGTTGCCTCTCGCCCTTTGGGGCACCGCTGTTCCGACGGACACAAATCCCTTCGCGACGGCGATCATCGAGAATTCGGCCCAACGCACCGTGACGACCTATCACCTTGGGCAGGCGATCATGGACGACATCGTCTTGGCCGAGGTGCAGAAGCGCCGCGCCGTGCTCGTGAACGAGGGCACCAACGAACGGCTTATCCTGCGAATGGACGAGGACGACGATAACGGCCGGGCGCCGGTGATGCAGACGGCGCAACGTCCGACCGCGAATCCGCCGCCGAGGCCTCCGCAAAACTCCCCGAATCAGGTCACGCTGCGCCGCGACGACATGGTGGCGGAGCTTTCAGAGAACTACGCGCAAGTGATAAATGAGGTGCGGCCCGCCTTGTATTACGACGATGACGGCAATGTCGCCGGCGTGACGGCGGAGAACCTTAGCGCGGCGCCCTTTACCGGTGAGCTTCAGTTGGAAGACGGCGACGTGATTCAAACGGTGAATGGGATGCAGATCGACAGCGAGCAGCGCATGATAGAGATAGTGAACCGGTTTCAGGATCAGAACGTGTTTCGCGTGGGCATCCTGCGCAACGGCGAACCGCAAATGATCACGTACCGTCTTGAGTAGGCGCGCTATTGACTGGGCTTTGGTAAAGGCTGAGGATTGAAGGGTGAAGGCAAAAAGGTGGTGGCGCGGCGCGCTAACGTGTGCAATGGCTGTGGGGACGCTGGCGTATGGCGCGAGCGTGGCCGCTCAAGACGAGGATCCGGTGCTACAGGATCCCGTGTTTCAACAACAGCAATTCGTGGACGAAGACTTCGGCCCGCCGGAGCCGGAACCGCCCGCGCCGCCGCAGCAGCCCGAGGCGCCGCCACAAGCGGCGCCTCAACAACCGGATCCCGCGCCTGAGCAACCGGCGCCGCCCGGCGTGCGCCCCGGCTTGGCGCCGGAGGTCTTTGTTGACGAGCCCATGCTCCCAGAGTTTCCGCGGATGCAAGGCTTGCAGACGCCGGACCGTTTGCCGGGCGGGCGCACGAACCGTGGGGAGGAAGTCATCGACCCGGTCCACTTGGATTTCGAGAACGTGCCCCTGAACCGGGTTATCGAGTCCATCGGGGCGATGACAGGCCTCAACTTTGATATTGACCAAAATATTCAGACGCCCGTCACGATCATTTCCCACGAGCCGATCCCCGGGGACATGGTGTACGAGGCCCTAGAGGCGATCCTGGGATCGCGGGGGTTCTCCCTGGTGCCGTCCGTGGACGGCCATCTCATTAAGGTCGTGCCCATGGGGCAGTTGACGGAAAAGTTTCCGATATACATCGGATCCCAGGATTTTCCCGACGGATACGACCGGTTCGCCACCTATATCGTCGGGGTTCGCTACGCGGACGCTAGCGAATTGGCGAACTTGCTGACCACGCTGGGTTCGCAGAACGCCCGGGTGGACGTATACGCGCGAACGAACACCTTGATTATCACGGATGTCGCGGACGGCATCCGGAACATGCTGAACCTGCTTCACCAGTTGGACGTGCCCGGCCATTTCACGGACACCGAGATCTTCGTCCTGGAGTACACCCGGGCGGCGACCCTCGCGGCGCAGCTCCAGGACGTATTGCTCGGTCCGGAGGGCGTGCCGGAGCCGCAGCGGATCGACCCGCAGGCGGCGGCGCAGCCTCCGGCGCGGCCGACGGCGGCGCAACAGGCCGCGGCCCGGCGGCGGGCCATGATCCCCGGCCAGGAAGAGCCCCTCATCGTGGGCTCGCGCCAGCAAACCCTGCGCATCGTGCCCGACGAGCGGCTGAACGCCCTCGTTGTGCTCGCGTCGATGGGGTTGATGGAGCGCGTGCGGGACGTCATCGACCGCCTGGACACGCCGACGCCGTATGAGGCGAACACGATGCACATCTACGAACTGCTCAACGCCAACGCGGAGACGGTGGCGGAGCGGCTCAACGCCTGGTTCGGTCAAGCGCCGCCCCGGGAAGGGGAAACGCAGGCCGGGCCCTCGGCACAGATCCAGCCCTTCGAGCGGCAGGTCTCCATCAGCACCTACGACCAAACGAACGCCCTGCTCATCATGGCGTCGCCGCAAGACTATAAGCTCATCGAGCAGATCGTCGCCCGGCTGGACGCGCCCCGCCGGCAGGTGCACGTCGAAGCCATCATCATGGAGGTCGTGGTCAACGACAACTTCGAGTTCAGCGTCGAGTCCACCGCCCTGAGCGAGTCCGATTTCTTCGCTTTGAACAACGTCGTGGAGTTGGCCAACGTGCTGACGCAAGGGCCTCTCGCCGCCACGGGCGCGGGCTTCACGGGCGGGTTGATTGACGGAACGACAGAGATAACGCTGCCCGACGGAACCGGCGGCATGTTCACGCAGACGATCCCGAATGTGCCATTGCTCATGACGATGCTGGAGTCAATGACGGATCTGAACGTCCTGTCACAGCCGAATCTGCTCACGGTGAATAACGAAGTGGCGACGGTCTTGGTGGGTCAAGAGGTGCCCTTTATAACCGGCACATCCCGCTCGCTGGACCAGCCCGCCGTGGGCGCGAGCGTGTTCAGCCGCGTCGACCGGCGGGACGTTGGCATTATGATGGAGGTCACGCCCCAGATTAATGAAGGCGATCTGGTCAATCTGGAGATCGAGGTGGAGGTGTCCCAGACCGTCCAGAGCGACGTGGGCGCGGATCCGAATATTGTCGGTCCCACGCTTCAGAAGACCAACCTTCGAAACAATGTGCAGGTGCACGACGGCAGCGTCGGCATCATCGGCGGACTCATTAGCGAGAGCACGGACCACTCTATCCGTCAGCCGCCCGTCCTTGGGGACCTTCCGCTGGTGGGCTGGCTTTTCCGGCAACGGTCCGACCGCCGGCAGAAGCGGAACCTTGTTGTGTTGGTGCGGCCCCACATCGTGAAGGAGGCGCGGGACCTGGAACGGGTCACCCAGTTCAAGCTGGACGAATTCAACCGCCGGAGCCTCGATGTCCTCTTTGAGCGGGGCTTCATCAGAAAGGTGCAGCAACGGCACCATGTGCGCACGGAGTACCGGCCTACGGAAGAAATGACGGCCGAGCTCATGCGCCAGGACAGCTTCAGCCGCGGCGACATGCGACGCAGCCGGTAGCGGGAGGGTCCTTCGCCATCCGCATAGGCCCCCTGGAAAAGCGGCCGGCCGGCGCCGCCCCATCGCAACAACGACAACGCGCATGCCTCGCGGCCCATAGCCCGGCCAGCGGGGCGCGTGCTTTGACGCGCGCCGGCCCAGCGCCGCAAGGTTC
>SLHB01000391.1 GCA_007136375.1 Candidatus Hydrogenedentota bacterium | reverse complement strand
CGTCCAGCGCCTGGAATCGCGTCACGCTAGCAACGCGGCGGCGCGGTTCCACCCACTCCACGATAGATCAAGGCGGAATATGCCACAGGCCGGCGGTTCAAGTCAACTCATTTTCGCCATCGCCGGCCTCTGGACGGGAGCAGTCCCCGGGGAGGCCGAAAGCGAACGCGTTGTTATTCCTGAATATTTCGGCCTGGGGGGCGTCTATGATATTGGCCAGCGGGCGGGATGCGTGCATCCTGCCGCGCTTTTACGTGGCTTCCAGGCGGTGGTCCCCCCGGAAGTTGTACGGGATGCAGTATGCGTAAGGAGGGTGTGAAGCGATGAACACATGGTTCCGGCGCGCCGGTGTGGGCGTCTTTGTGGCGCTGTTTGCAGCGGGCGTGGCCTACGCCGAGCGGGAGCCCCGCCTGATCGAGGGCAAGACCCGCACCATTGAGAACCGGCTTTCGCCGCAACGGAATTTGGGCAGTCAGTCCCCCTTCTCGAATGTTCATAGCAACCGGCAGTTGCCCGTGCAGCGGCATATTGTCTCCGAAACCCGCATCGATCCAGGCGAAGGCGACACTGTGATCACGTGGCCCGGCGGCTTTATTGTCCGCGGCTCCGAGCAGAGGCGCTGGTGGCCCCGGAACGTCTACGTCGGGCCGAGGACCAACATCCATGTCTATTCAGGCCCCCAATGCCAGTATGTCCCCGGCCGCTACGAAGTGAGCCAGCAGCAGGTCTACATTCCGGGCCATTGGACGCGGGAATACGTGCCGCCCCAGTACGAGCGGCGGGAAGTGAACGGACGCAACGTCCAGGTTATGGTTCGCGAGGGGTACTACGAACCCGTGTACGTGCCGGAGCGCTACGAGACCCGGCCCGTCCGCGTCTGGGTTCCCGCCCATTGGGCGTGCGCGGCAGGGTGCTACCGTCACTGACCGGCATTGGCCGCCCCCCCGGGGCCGCAGCCGTGGCGTGGATCCGCGGTGCGTTGCAGCGGACGCGCTACCGGCGGCGCCGGGGGCCGCGCCGGCGTTGGTTGGGCCGCTTTCGCTTGGAGGTGTTCCGGCCGTCGCCGCTGTGGCTCGCCGCGTCTTGAATGGTCTGGAGCGCCGCTGGCGAAGGCGCCACTTCCCGGGCGGCTTCGTCCGTGGCCGCGTTGTAGCTGGCGCAACGGGGGCATTTTGAGAGCGCCGACGCGTGTTCGTCGAGGTAGGTATAGCGGCAATACACGCAACGCCATAGAAACTGCTTCCCTAACTCGCGCCGCCGGCGATGCGCCCGGGTCTCCGTGTATACCCATATCATAAGGGCGAGTCCCGCCAGAATCGCGCTATAGACGGCGAGCGCCGTCGTGAGGGTGATGGGAATCACGGCCGGTAGTCTCCCGCGATGACGAGGGAGGCGTGCTGGTCCCGGGGTTGCTCCCGCGTGTCGGGTTCGAAGCGGTAGCGGAGAATCTGACGGCCCAAGCCCGCCACGAGCTCCTCGCCGCCTTCGATGGGCGTGATGATTTCCGTCACCCGCCCTTCCGGACTGATGCGGAGCACGAACGACAGGGGCGCGAAGCCCGCGGGATCCACCCCGCCGAGGGTGTCTAGCGGCGGCGCGAAAAGGAGCTGCCGGTCCTCCGGCGCGGACATCCATTCCAAGTAGCCCGCGAACCCGGGCGCCGGCCGGGTGATGGGCTGAATCCCTTCTTGTTCCTCCCGCCGTTCCGTCTCCAGCCAGTCCCACAGCGGTAGCCGGGTCACGGCCTCGCCGATCCGCTCCAACTCTTGACCGAAGCGCGCCCAGGAGTCCTGGGGCCGCGGCCCGACGGGGTAGCCGTGCCGGGCCCGAAAGTCCAGGCCGTGTTCCCGCACCCGCAGGCGGTCCAGTTCCGCGAACTCCAGCCGGGGCAGTTCGATTTCGGGCAGTGCGGCGAAGGGCGCCTCCGCGGACTCCTCGCCGCGATCGGCCAAACCGTCAAGGGAGAGGCGCTCCACGGAGAAGGCCTCGCTCTCGGCCAGGGGGTTCTGCATGGGGTTGCTCAGGAAGGATGGATCCTGGACGGACGCCGTCGGCGTGGGGGCGTAGCTCCGGAGGTCGACGATCTCGAAGTAGTGGTAGTCGATTTCCTCGCGGGGAAAGTACACGCCTATCGAAAACACGGTGACCATCGATAGGTGAAACACTATTGACACGCCGAGGGATACGAGAAAGACCCGGTTGCGCGTCATGCGATGCCTCCTGGGATGGCTCAATACTGGGCGCATCCTCCATGCATTGCCGCCGGCGCCGTTTGCCGCCCCGGCGCGCGTGCGCCGGCTTCCCGCCGCGCCCTGCGCCAGACGCCGGATGGGCCCGCCGTCATCCCTCGTTGCCGTCCGAGGGCGGTTGCGCGGCGATGCCGTACCGGTGGATGCCCACGCTCTGGGCCACGCCGAGGACCTCCACGAAACGGCCCGTGTTGAGGCGCGCGTCGGACCGGATGAGCAGCCGCATGTCGGGGACGTCGGCGCGGTGTTGCGCCAAGACCAGGGACAACTCCTCCATGGTCTCCACGGGCACGTCGTCCACGTAGATGGGGCCCATGCCTCCGGGGCCGCCTTGGCCATAGGCCAAGGTCAGGGAAACGTCCTTTTGTTCAAAGGCTTCCGCGCCTTCGGCCTGGGGCATTTCTATCTGAATGGAGGCCTGAACGACGAAGGTGGCCGACAGCATGAAGAAGATGAGGAGCTGGAAGACCACGTCGATGAGGGGCGTCAGGTCCACGTTGGCGCGCACCTTCCGGCGCTGACCTTCCTCCTTGCGGAACTTCATCGGATCGCCGCTCCTTCCACCAGGCCGCCACTCGGCTGGCTAGCGCCCTTATATCTCATATTCGTCGCGATCTTTCGTGAGCAGTTCCACGAGTTCCGAGGAGCTGATCTCCATTTCGAGGATCATGTTCTCCACTCTGGAGATGAAGTAATTGTAAACCACAAGGGTTGGAATCGCTACCGTCAGGCCCGCGGCCGTGGTCACGAGGGCGTTGCTGATGCCTTCCGCCAGGTCCGACGGGTTGACCTGGCCTTGCAGCGTCTGAATCTGGGCGAAGGCCTTGATCATGCCCGCCACCGTGCCGAGCAGGCCCAGAAGCGGCGCGATGTGGGCGCACGTGGCCAGGGCGGACATGTAGCGCTCCAGCCGGGGGATTTCGAGGTGTCCCGCGTCTTCGATGGCCTCGCGGATGTCTTCCTTGCTGCGGTTGTGCTTCAGGATCCCCGCCTTCATGATGCGGGCGATGGGGCCGTCCGTCTCGTCACAGATCTCGATGGCCTCCTGGGTCCGGTTCTGACGCAGAACCGTCCGCATCGTGTCCATGAACTCCCGCGTGTCGATGCGCGCCCGGCGAAGGGTGAAGAAGCGCTCGATGGTGATCGCCAGCGCCACCACGGAACAGCCAAGGATGGGGAACATAATGATCCCGCCCTGGAAAATTACTTCGAAATAGTCGTACACGGGCGCAATTGCCTCCTAGACTTGACGGAATCCGGGTTGGACTCCGCCTCGAACGCGAGTGAATATGTGGTAACGGCCCCGAAGAACGGGCGTTTGTCCGCTCAATGACACACAAGGGTCCCCAGCCCGCGCACCGTGAATATTTCCAGGAGCAGCGAATGGGGAATGCGGCCGTCGATGATGTGGGTCTTTCGCACGCCGTGATCCAAGCCCCGCAGGCAGGCGTCCACTTTGGGGATCATGCCGCCCGCGATGACCCCCTGGGCCTTCAAGGACTCCACCTCTTTGTAACGCACTTGGTGGATGAGCGTTGACGGATCCTCCACATCGCGGAGCAAGCCTGGCGTGTCCGTGAGGAAGACGAGCTTTTCCGCCTGGAGCGACGCGGCGATTTCGCCGGCGGCCGTGTCGGCGTTCACGTTCCAAGTGTTGCCGTCCGTGTCCGTGGCGATGGGCGCGATGACGGGGATCATGCCCGCGCCGCACAGCACGTCCACCACTTTGAAGTCGATGCCCGTGACGACGCCCACGCGGCCGATGTCGCCGCCTCCGTCAATCTCCAACTGTTTGGCGTGTATGAGATTGCCGTCCTTGCCCGTGAGGCCCACGGCGTTGCCTCCCGCCACGTTGAGCAGAGACACCAGCTCCTTGTTGATGGAGCCGGCCAGCACCATCTCCACCACGGACATGGTCTCGCTGTCGGTGACGCGAAGGCCGTTGCGGAACTGGGGCTTGATGCCGAAGCGGTCGAGGGTGCGGTTAATGGCCGGACCGCCGCCGTGGACGACCACCGGGTTCATCCCCACGTAACGCATGAGCACCACGTCCTCGGCGGTGCTGCGCTGGAGCACGGGATTTTCCATGGCGCTGCCGCCGTATTTGATGACGATGGTTTTGCCTTCAAATTCACGGATGTAGGGCAAGGCCTCCACGAGCGTGGCGGCCTTCTGGATGAACTCCTGGATGGTCTCTTCCTGCATCTTCACGTTCGGTAATCCGCGTTTATCCGGACATAGTCATAGCTGAGATCGGAGCTCCAATACGCCGCCTCGCCGGATCCGGCCCCCAAGTCCACGGTCACGGTGAACTCCCGCTGGGCCATGACCGCCTTGGCTTCCGCCTCGTCGAAGGGTTCGGCCGTTCCATCCCGCATCAGCGTCACGCCGCCGATGTGGATGCTCATGCGGTCCGGGTCGAAGGCCGCGCCCGCGTAGCCCGCCGCGCAGGCGATCCGCCCCCAATTGGGGTCTTCGCCGAAGAACGCCGTCTTGCACAACTGCGAATGGGCGATGGCCCGGGCCACGGCCTTGGCCGCATCGCCGTCCGGCGCGCCCTGGACTACGATGTGGGCCCGTTTCGTGGCGCCCTCGCCATCGTCGACGAGGCGCTTCGCCAGGTCCGCGCAGACGGCATCCAGGGCCTCCGCGAAGGCCGCGTGGTCCGCGCCGCCTTCCACCAGGGGCGCGGTTTCGCTCTGGCCATTGGCCAGCAGCAACACCGTGTCGTTCGTGCTCGTGTCGTTGTCCACGCTGATGCAGTTGAAGGTCTTGTCAACCGCCCGCGTCAACAGCCCGCGCAAGACCGCTGGGTCCGCCGCCGCGTCCGTCGTGAGGAAGGCGAGCATCGTGGCCATGTTGGGCGCAATCATACCCGAGCCCTTCGCCATGGCGCCAATCCGCGCCGTCCCCCCGCTCAACGCCACCTCCACGGCGGTTTCCTTGGGCACGGTGTCCGTGGTCATGATCGCCCGGGCCGCCTGTTCGTGCCGGTCCGGCGCCGCCGCGGCCGTCGCGGTTTCAATGGCGGGCAGGATGCGATCCATCGGCAGGGGCACGCCGATGACGCCGGTGCTGCACACGGCCACCTCCAGGGGCGCGCACCCGATGGCTTCCGCCACGGCCTCCGCCGTGGTCGCGGCGTCCTGAAGGCCCTGGGGGCCCGTGCACGCGTTGGCGTTGCCGCTGTTGACG
>SLHB01000112.1 GCA_007136375.1 Candidatus Hydrogenedentota bacterium | reverse complement strand
TTTTTAGGGATTCATCCGCTGCTTGAATCATTGGGCGGCGCGAACGGTCCGCAAGGAATCTGAAGCATGCCAAAGAACATCTACGAGAAGATCTGGGACTTTCACACCGTTCATGACGACCCCTCGCAGGGGACGCTTCTCTACATTGACCGGCACTACGTGCACGAAGTCACCAGCCCCCAGGCCTTCGAGGGCTTGCGCTTGGCCGGCCGGCCCGTCCGCAGGCCGGAGCTCACTTTCGCGACGATGGATCACAACATCCCGACGGAGGAAGACCGGACCAAACCCATCGCGGACCCGCTCTCGAAGAAGCAGGTGGACACGCTGAAGGCCAATTGCGCCGAGTTCGGCATCACGTGCTTCGACATGCTCGACCGGCGCAACGGTATCGTACATGTGATCGGACCCGAGTTGGGGCTGACGCAGCCGGGCTTCACCATTGTGTGCGGCGACAGCCACACCTCGACGCACGGCGCCTTTGGCGCCTTGGCTTTCGGCATTGGCACGAGCGAGGTGGAACACGTCCTCGCCACCCAGACCCTGGCGCAGCAGCGGGCCAAGACCATGGAGATCCGCGTCAACGGGAAGCTTCCCATGGGCATCACCGCGAAGGACATCATCCTCGCCATCATCGGGAAGATCGGCACGGCGGGCGGCACCGGCTACGTGTTGGAGTACACGGGAGAAGCCATCCGGGACCTCACCATGGAAGGCCGCATGACCATCTGCAACATGTCCATCGAGGCGGGCGCGCGGGCAGGGCTGATTTCGCCGGACGAGAAGGCCGTAGAGTATCTGTTGGGCCGGGACTACATCCCGAAAGACACGCCTCCGGAGGAATTGGCGGCGCGGTGGTCCCAATGGGCGTCCGACCCCGGTTGCGCCTACGACAAGGTGGTCGAGTTGGAGGCGGCCGGCATCGAGCCTCAAGTGACCTGGGGCACGTCTCCGGGCATGGTGACAAGCGTCAACGGACGGACGCCCGTCCTGAACGAGATAACCGATGAAAACACGCGCATGGCGGCGGCGAAGGCCCTAAAATACATGGACCTTCCGGAAGGCGCGCCGATGCGGGAGATCCCATTGAACAAGGTCTTCCTCGGGTCCTGCACCAACGGCCGCATCGAGGATCTGCGGGCGGCGGCCCAGGTGATCAAGGGGCACAAGGTCCACCCCGCCATCGAACGCGCCATGGTCGTGCCGGGCTCGATGCAAGTAAAGCAGCAAGCCGAGGCCGAGGGGCTGGACAAGGTGTTCAAGGACGCCGGCTTCGAATGGCGCGCGGCCGGATGCTCCATGTGCCTGGGCATGAACGAGGACATTCTCAGCCCAGGCGATCGCTGCGCCTCCACGTCCAATCGCAACTTCGAAGGGCGCCAGGGCAAGGGCGGCCGCACCCATCTGGTCAGCCCCGCTATGGCGGCGGCGGCGGCCGTGCGGGGACGCTTCGTCGACATCCGGGAGTGGCAATTCAACTGAAGGGCGCGCCGGCGCCGCGGCGTTCCATAAACGCCGCGCGAGGCGCGGGGAGGGTAAGCCATTGCGCCGCATCATCATCACCGCTATTACGGTCTCATGGCTGGCAACCGCGGGCGCCGCGTGGGCCGGCGAAGCCGAACAAGGCGCGGGTCAACGCATGGCGGAGGCCGCGCAGGCCTTCATCGGCGTGCTCAACGACAATCAGCTCGAACACGCGCGGATGGACTACGACGATGAACGCCGGATGCGCTGGCACTACTGGCCTCTTTGGGAACGGGACGGCCTGATGCTTCGGGACATGAACAAGGAGCAGCAGGAACACGTGCTGGCGCTCCTCGAGGCCTCCTTGAGCCCCACGGGCTACGAGAAGGCCCTGGTGACCATGGAGCTGGAGAAGATCATCCACGAACTCGAATACGACGGCCCCATCCGCGACTATCTCCGCTACTACTTCACCGTCTATGGCGAACCCGGCGACGAGGGAACCTGGGGCTGGAGCGTGGAAGGCCATCACCTCGTGTTCAACTTCGTCGTGCACGACGGCGTGCTGGTCAACGTCACGCCGGCTTTCATCGGCGCGAACCCGGCCATTGTCCGGGACAACGCGGGGACCGGTCCGGCGTTGGGCACGCGCAATCTGGCGGACCAAGAGCTTGCTGGCTTCGCGCTCTTCGAATCGCTCGCCGAGGAACAACTCGGAACAGTTATCGTCTCAAGCGAAACATCGCACGACATGGACGAGGGCTTCAAGCCGCAGACGGATCTGGTGGAGCCCCAGGGCTTGCCGGCCGCGGACATGACCGACGCGCAACGGGATCAGCTACGGGCCATCATTGCGGCCTTCATGGACAACGTCCCAGCCGAGCTGACAGGACCGTACATGGACCGCGTGGAGGCCGAGTTCGACGAAACCCACTTCGCGTGGCGGGGCTCCACGGCCATCGAGGACAATGTGGCTTCGGAGCGGTACTCGTTCCGGATTCAGAGCCCCACGTTCGTGATGATGCTCTACAACAGCATGCGGGACGACGCAGGCAACGATCCGAACCATATCCACACGATTTGGCGGACAATCGGCCGCGACTTTATGCCCGCCTTGGACTAATTGCGGGGTACGACCCAAAGAATCCCGCCAAATTCGGCTTACGCGAGGAAGGAAGCTATGCGCCCCTTTACAACACATACGGGAATCGTGGCGCCGTTGGACGCGCTGAACGTGGACACGGATCAGATCATCCCCAAGCAGTTCCTCAAGCGCATCGAGCGAACGGGGTATGGCGACGTGCTCTTCTTCGATTGGCGCTATCAGGCCGACGGGTCGCCGGATCCGGAATTCGAAATGAACGCGCCCCGCTATGAAGGCGCCTCCATTCTGCTGACGAAGGACAACTTCGGGTGCGGCTCCTCCCGGGAGCACGCGCCATGGGCGTTGTCCGACTACGGGATCCGGGCCATCCTCGCCACGTCCTACGCGGACATCTTCTACAACAACTGCTTCAACAACGGGCTTCTCCCCATCACCCTGGACGCCGCGACGATCCAGGGTCTACTCGACGAAACCCGGGCCCAAGAGGGCTACACCCTGCATGTGGACTTGCCCGCACAGACAATCACGAAGCCGGATGGCGCCACGTTCGCCTTTGAGATCGATGGCTTCAAGAAGGAATGCCTGCTAAACGGCTGGGATCAGATCGGCCTCACCCTGCGCCACGAGGACCGCATCACGAAGTACGAGGCGGCGCGAGGCATCGCCTGAGGCCGTAAGACCGCGCTAGCGCCGCTCCCGGATGGCGGCCTTGAGATCATCCACGAAAGCCTCGACCGACGCCTCCTCCGTATCCCATGAGCACATGAGACGGGCGTCGCCGGAGCCGATGAAGGTGTAGAAGCGCCATCCCTTTTCGCGCAGCGACGCGATAACGGGATCAGGCATGCGGACGAAGACGGAATTGGCCTCCCGGGGAAACACGGCCTCGACCTCTGGAATGGACTTAAGCTTCTCTTCCAGGAGCGCCGCGCATGCGTTGGCGTGGCGCGCGTAGCGCAGCCAGGCGCCGTTATCGAGGAGCCCGAGCCACTGCGCCGCGATGAAACGCATCTTCGCGGCCAGCTGCCCGGCTTGCTTGCACCGGTACGCGAATTCTTCCGCGGCGGCCAGGTCGAAGAAGATCACCGCCTCGCCGATGGCGAGTCCGTTCTTGGACCCGCCCAGGCACAGGACATCCACGCCGACGTCCACCGTGATCGCCCGGGGCGGGGCTTCGAGATGGGCGGCCGCGTTGGCGAAACGGGCCCCGTCCATCTGAAGCTTGAGGGAGTGGGCCTGGGCAGCCTCATGAATCGCCTTCAGTTCGGCCGGGGTGTAGACCGTGCCGACCTCCGTGGCCTGGGTCACGCTGACCACCCGTGGCCGGGGGTAGTGAATATCCGTCCGCTTCGTGACCACTTGGTGGACGCCCTCGGGGGTCATCTTCCCCCGCTCCCCATCCACCATCAAGAGCTTGGCGCCGTGGGAGAAGAACTCCGGCGCGCCGCATTCGTCCGTCTCGACATGCGCCACGCGGTGACAGATCATACCGTGATAGGATTGGCACAAGGAGGCCATGGACAAGGCGTTGCCGGCCGTTCCGTTGAAGACGAAGAACACCTCGCACTCGGCCTCGAACATCTCCCGGAACAAGTCGCAGGCCCGCGCGGTCCAATAGTCGTCGCCATAGGAGGGCTCGTGTCCAGCGTTCACCTTGTTCATGTACGCCAAGGCTTCCGGACAGATCCCGGCATAGTTGTCGCTCGCGAATTGCTGGCCTCCCGGCCGTCGTTCCGTCATGATTGTCCCTTTGCGATGATGTGAAAACGCCGCCCGTGGGCGGCATGGGATTACTGCCGGGCGGCGCGAAACTCTCAAGACGTGGAATCTTAGGGAGCGGTCCCGCCGAAATCAAACCGCGCGGTCCGGGTGTCCTCTTCCCGGCCGGTGAACTGCGTCAGCGGGCCGTAGAGATCCGGGCGGCGGGTGGCCATCCACCGCTCGCCCGTGCACTTCTCCAGCAGCGCGGGGTCAAGGTCCGCAACGACCATGGCGTCGGCCGGCTCCGAGGTCTCCGCGAGAACGGCGCCGTAGGGATCTAGAATCATGGCGTTGCCCGTCCGGACCTCATCGTCATCGCGCCCCACGCCATTGCTGAAGACCAGAAACATCCCGTTGTCATGGGCCCGCGATGGCAGCCAACGCATGAGCCATTCACGTCCCTTGGGGCCCCGGAATTCGGCTTCGATAGCCTCGGGATCCGCGTCCCGGTTCTCCCACAGGGCCGGGTCGATGGCCCCCATGCAACGCGGACTTGGATTCACGCAGCCGCCGGTCTGGTGAGGCGCCAGCAGCACTTCCGCGCCCTGCAATGCGGTGATTCGGACGTTCTCGATGATATTCACGTCGTAGCAGATCAGCACGCCAACGCGGACCCCCTGAGGCGTGTCGAAGACTGTGTACGCCGACCCACTGCTAATGTGCTCGCTTATGAAGGCGTGAAGCTTACGGTGCTTCGCCAGCCGTCCGTCGGGCATCGCCACGGCGTACGTGTTGTAAAGGGCGCCGTCGCCGTCCTGTTCAATGAGCCCAGCGCCGATGGTCATGCCGTGGCGCTGGGCCAAAGCCAGCAGCGCCTGGCACGATGGCCCCTCCGGGACTGGTTCGGACAGGGCCTCGATCGCGGGACGGCTCAGCTTGCGGATATGCCAATAGCCCGCAACGCACATCTCCGGAAACACAAGCAGATCCACCCCGTCCGCCGCCGCGGCCTCCGCGAAGTCAGTACTCCGGCCCAGGTTGTAACTCTTGTCCCCAGGATGGTGGTTCAATTGGACGGAAGCCGCCCGGATTCTGTTCATGCTTTGCGTCACTCCAAGGCGGAAGGCGCCGCGTTTTGGCCGGTGGAATCGCTACTCGTCGGCAAGATCCTTCACCATCTTGTAG
>SLHB01000072.1 GCA_007136375.1 Candidatus Hydrogenedentota bacterium | reverse complement strand
TTCTGGACGGCAAGCCGTGTCCCCACAACTACCTCCGCGAGCCGGACGTGTGCCGCCGTTGCACCCTTGAATCCCGAAGCCGGGAGATCGCCAGCGGCCGCCCCGGCCCGTACGTTAGCGAGTACCTGACGTGCAAGGCCTACGCCCCCGCCTTCTACAGTCAGACGATCCAGGCCATTGGCGCGGCCCGCGTGGTCATCGTGTCCAACCCGATCATGGCCCGCCATTTCGCCGGATGGAGTCCCGCCGTAATCGAAGTTCCCGGCGGAGCCGACACGAAGGCGCTGCGTTGCGAGAACGACCCCGGCGGCGCCGATAGCCGCGGCAAGACGATCTTTCTCATGACGGGACGGGTGGACGATCCCGCGAAAGGGCTGGGCGTGCTGCAGGAGGCCGCCTCGCGCTTGGCGAAGCGGCGGGGCGGCTTCGAGGTCTGGGTCACGGCGGACCTCCAACCGCCGGGGCCGGACGTGGTGAAACCCGTGGGCTGGCGCGATCACCAAGGCATCATGGAGCTTTACCGCCAGGCCCATGTCTGTGTGGTTCCTTCGGTATGGGAAGAGCCCTTTGGCTTGGCCGCCGTGGAGGCGATGGCGGCGGGATTGCCCGTTGTCGCGAGCCGGGTGGGCGGGTTGCAACGGATCGTGGAGGATGGCGTCACGGGCCTGCTGACGCCGCCGAGCGATCCGGGAGCGTTGGCCGCCGCGTTGGAGAAGCTGTTGGACGCTCCGGAATTGCGCCGCGCCATGGGCAAGGCCGGCCGCGAACGGGCCGAAGAGGATTACGACTGGGATCACGTGGTCGCGCGGCACTACCCGCCGATCCTAGACTTGCTCGCTGAATGAGATACGCCGTCTTCTACAGCGCGGCGGGGCCGTTGCGCAAGGCCCTCGCCGCCGTCCGCGCCCATGCCCCCGCCGCGACGCTGACGGTGTTGGCGCCGCCCAGCCTTCCCCTGGACAGCCCCGAACTCCAGGAGGCCGACGATGTCCAGGCGCTGGAGTTGAAGCATTATGGGCCGCGCAATCCCGTGGCGGCGCTGCGCTTGATCTGGCGGCTGCGGCGCGCGCGCTATGACGGCTTCGCCGTGCTGTTCGCCAGTCCCCAACTCCGGGTCCTCGCCGCGCTCAGCGGCGCGCGCGCCCGCTATGTGTGCCGGGGCGATGGCGGGCTCGCGCCGCTGCCCGCTGGCCCCTTCCGCGCCGTGGCCGGCGAACTGCTCCGGGCCTTGCGCGGCCGCATCAGGTACTGCCGCGTCTGGCTCAGCGTCCGGCTGCGCCGAGCCCAAGAGCCCTGACCGCCCCGGGGAGGGTTTCCCTGGGGCGGCCAGCATAACAACAGTACGCGGCGCCAGAATTACCAGCGCTTGCGCACCTCCGCCTTCATGAACTTCAGCGCGTCCGCCGCGAGTTGATCCTCCGATTCGTACATGCGGCGCCAGATCTTCGTGGCGGGACGCAGTTTCTCCAAGGCGATGCTGAAGGCTTCCACCATGAGGAGCCCATCGTAGCCGGTCTCCTTGAGCGCGTCGAAGGTCTCCGCCCAGCGCACGTTGCCCGATCCGGGCGTGCTCCGGTCGTTCTCCGAGATATGGACGTGAGCGAGGATGGGAGCAACGGCGCGGATGGCGTCCGGGACGCTCTTTTCCTCAATGTGGCTATGGAAGGTGTCGTACATGGCTTTGCAGCGGGGATGGCCTACGTCTTTACAAAAACGGGCCAACTGTTCCGCCGAGGTGATGAGGTAGCACTCGAAGCGGTTGAGGTATTCGAGGGACAGGGTGACGCCGGCTTGGTCCGCGTGCTCCGCCACCTCCCGCATGCTCTCGACGGCGCGTTTCCACTCGTCTTCCGTGGCGCCCGTGCCGCTGAATTCGCCCAAGGCGGAGTGGAAGGGGCCCGCGAGGACGCTGCAGCCCGCCTCCTTGGCGCAATCGATGGCCAGCTTGTTCTCATCAATGCCCGCTTGCCGCACCGCCGCATCGGCGCTCATGGGGTTGGCGGCGCCGCCCCGCACCGTCACGCCCGTGCGCTCCAAGCCCATGCCGTCGAGGCGCTTGCCCCAGTCCGTGTAGACCGGCGGATTCAGATCCAGCACGGGGATCTCGACGGCGTCGTAGCCCATGCCCTTGATGTTCTCCACGATCGGCGCCATGCCGTCGTGGAGAACGTCCGTCCAAAGCAGCAGATTGATTCCGTAGCGCATGATTGGTTCCCCTTTCTCTCCCTCCGTGCGTCCCCGTGGACCCACGCCGGTCCCGGCGCGCAATGGCTCTGTCAGTGAAACTCGCTGGGTAAGAGGGTACGGCGTGGGGGAGCCGGGGTCAAGCACGGACCGGACTCGTGGGGGGAGGCGCAATGCGCCGGCGCGGCGCTTCCCGGGGGGGAAACGCCGCGCCGGATGGGGCTCAGGCAATGCGGGATTGCCGTGGGGGGATCAGCCCCAGCCGCCCAGGAACGCCATCACGCCGTGGACCTGCGTGCCCGCCCGGCCGGGAAAGTCGTTCTCGTCCAGCCACTGGATGGGATACTCGGACTGGTAGCGGATGAAGCGAACGTGGCCGTCCATGAACAGCACGTTGCTGCCGCCGGGGATGTGGTTGAAGGTCGCGGTCGTGCCGCTTGCGCCGCCATACCGGCCGGAGGCCGCGGCGTGCTCTCCGCGAGAAGTGCTCTGCCCGTCGGGCGCCCAAGTGTCAAACATCACGGCGAGGCTGCTTTGGGCTTCCGCGCCGGCGCCGGGGTTGTTGATGTCCGTGATGAAGAACCGTTCGATGCCTTCCCGGAGGCGCGGCAAGGGGAACGCGTTGGCCAGGGGCGAGCCGTCGTCGTCCAAGGGATAGGCGCTCCGGTCATAGAACCGGTTCGAACCGGAGCCGTAGGGCAGGTCCATGTACGCGTACCGGATGCGGCCGTGGACAAGCTCCCACTCGGGCAGTCCGCCCCGGGAGTAAAGCGCGTCGCCGGTCACATTGAAGCTGCTATCCCCGGGCGGCGTGCCCATGCGCGACTGGGCGGCTTCCACGAGCTGGGAGATACTCCGCATGGCCCAGGGGAGGTAGAGGTAGGACACCGGGTGCGACAAGTAGGCGTCCTGAATCTGGCGGGACAGGTGATCGCCAAAGGGATCCTGCTGCGCCATCGCCTGGAACTGAGCTTGCAGGTCGTCCTCCAGCCCATACAGGTCGAAGCCCCGGTTGTCCGAGGGACACACCTTCAGGTTGATGTCGCTCCAGTAGTCGGGGTAGATGGAGATGCCGTTGAAGCCCATGTGCCCCGAGTCGCCGGTGATAGGGTTGATGAAGTTGATCTGGCCCGGCGGGAAATACTCACCCCGCGTTTCGTTGGCGTACATCTTGAAGATGGTGCCGAACTGGCGCAGATTGTTGGCGCAGGACGCGCGCCGCGCCGCTTCGCGCGCGCGGGCCAGCGCCGGCAGCAAGATGGCCGCCAGGATGCCGATGATGGCGATGACCACCAGCAGCTCGATGAGGGTGAAACCCCGTTTCCGTGCGTTCATTTTCCGTTCTCCTGTGATTTCGATGAATTGTCCCGTGAATCAGCGCGCCTTGCTGCAATCTCCCCGCCCGGCGTTGCCGGGCAAAGGGTGGAGCCGGTCGTTCTAGACTGATCACCTCCCCGAGAACCGGTTTGTACGCGCCTCCGATTGAGCTTAACCCTGATAGTTGTGCTTACAATTCTATTTCAGGATAGCGCGTCCGGTTCTGGTTTTCAAGTAAATCGCTGTTTTGGTTTCGCGGTTAAGCCGCTTTGCCCACCGGAAAGCTGCCGTGTCCAGTTGACAGGAGTGTAGTCCGCCAATGTTTGTTGGGCATGAAGGTTGTGCAAGAATTCGCCGAGGAAGGCCCGGGCCCCTCGGGACAGGAGGGAGGGAATGGAAAAGCGCCGGTCCCGGCTCCAGCAGAGGGAGCGGGACCGGCGCCCGATGCTACGTTAAGGCGTGGACGCGGTTGAATCGTGCGGGAGGCGTGTCCTTCCTAGCGTCCGCGCCGCCGGATGCGGGCCAGGCCCACGAACGCTAGCGCGCCGCCCGCCGCGAACAGGCCCATTAGACCGGCCGCTGGGACGCTCTCCCACACCTGGACGGTGATTCGGTTGGACTCGATGGGAGTGGCGTCGCGATCATCATCAACAACGACATGGTATTCCCCTTCATCCGCCGCGCTGATGTCGGAGAGGATCAGGGAGCTTTCCGTCGCGCCGTCGATGGGTTCGTCATTGACGTACCATTGGTAGGTGACTTGGCCCTCCGGATCGGCTAACTCCACGGGTCCCAGGGTGATCGTTTGCCCAGCGGCCGCCACTACGGGCCGGAGATCCTGGAGGAAGCCTATCCCGGCGGGCGCGAGATCAAGGTCCGGGGACTCAACCCACACGGCGCCGCCGCCGAGCGTTCCATGGTGGCCGTTGCCCGTGCTGTCGAGCGCGTCGCCGGTCCCTTCGTCGAAGCGCCAATAGGCGAGCAGGCCCGGCTCATCTCCCTGCAGCCGCTGGTTCATGCGCGCCGCGATTTCTGCTTCCGACGGGATGACACCGCGCCACAACCGTACATCGGCGATCTGGCCGGCGAACAGGTATGTGGCGGGCGCGCGCAGCGAGGCGCCTATGCTGCCGCCTTCGTCGGGGAAGCTGCTGAAGTTCAGATTGGCCGATTGGCTGCCAACGAAGGCGCCGTCCTGATAGACCAACATGTCGCTTCCGTCAAACATGATGGCGACGTGTTGCCATTGACCCGCCTGGAAGTCCCCGTAGGTCTCGCTGTGGCTGCCGTTGTAAAAACCCAGGTGTCCCTCTTCCAGCCCAATGTAGGCGTAGAAATCGATAGCCTCTCCGTCGGTGTCGTCGCCGCGGAGGTTGATGATGGTGTAGCGGTCGACGCTCACGGAGCTGGGGTTGATCCAGGCTTCGAAGCCCCAGACCTGCTCCCAGTCCGGTATGAGGCCGTGAGGGATGTTCACGTGGCAGTTGGTTCCGTGGAATTGGATGGTGTTCGTCTGACCGTGGGCGGCGCCGCCGAACAACAACGCCGCTCCCGCCAACACCGTGGCGCATAGCGCCCAACGCTGCCTCACCGGTGCTCCATCTTTCCTTTTCATTAGTGGCCTCCTCCCCTTGTTATCGTCTTTCCCGTTGCATTGCTCCGAGCCGGATGCGTGCGCCTGATCACCTCCTTGATTACGCCGCGCCCCCCATGCGCCGTGGGCCGCGATTCCGAAAGAGAGTACGCGCCGGGGAACACTCCCCCGGCGCGTCCCTGGATTGCCGGTTAGCCCATGCCTGCGTAGTAAGGCATGATGTTGTGAGCCTGCGTGCCCATCTTCCCTTCATGTTGCGGATCATTGGGATCCAGCCACATCACCGGGTAATCCTCGTTATACCGGATGAACCGGACGTGGCCATCCATGTGCAACACGTTGGCGCCGCCTGGACTATG
>SLHB01000368.1 GCA_007136375.1 Candidatus Hydrogenedentota bacterium | reverse complement strand
CGCCGAAGAGGCCGTACAGGTAGAGTTCGCCCGCGATGGGATCAATGCGGATGTTGCGGATGGACGGCGCCAGGATCGACGGCCATTCGTCCTCCGCCTTGTACACGCGGAGCGTGGAGCCTTGATTGCGCTCCTCGGTTACGGCGCCGAGGTCCTGGCGGTCCATTTCGCGCATTGTCGCCGTAAAGTCGAAGGCCCGCACGGGCGCTTCGTCCCAATCGGCCGTCGGTTCTTCGGCGCCCAGGACGCGGTTGAAGAAGTGGATTGCCCGCGGAGCAGCCTGCGGGTCGCCTATCGTATCGTCCCACCCGAGAAAGGCCCCGGCGCCCGTGTTAAGGAAGGCTTGGATGAACGTTTCGTTGAAGCTGTTACAGGCGGCGGTAAATACGATGGCCTTCGGCGCGAAATCGAAGTACTCCTCGATGAATAGGTTCGAGATCGCCCAACGTCTCCCGTAATCCACCACGCCGTCTTGCACCCCGACCGAGGCGATCATCGGCGCAATCCGCTTGGCCGTCACCTCCGTCTCGTGGAGTTCCGCTATTTCGGCTTCCGACGCCAAGGCGTTCGTCTGTATATAGGCCAAGGGCTCCTCGTCCCCAGCCTCGTCCACCGTTTGTTTCCCGCCGTGGCCGGCCATCACTAGCACGCCCACGTCATCCATTTCCATGTAGCGCCGAATAGAAGGGCTCAAGGCGGCCGTGGTGAGCGGGCCCATTTCGTACCCCGTTGCCTCCAGGCGCGCGCGGATTTCTTCCATGGCTTCCACGATGGGCACATCCCCGTGGAATACGTTGAGGACCTCCGCTTTTCGCGATTCTGGCCGTTCCGTCCCCAGGGTGTCCGGGTGGGGCGGTTGCAGAGCCGGGGGAGTGTCGTTGTCCTTGGCAGGAACGCGGACGGCTGTTTCCGTGCGGGACGGATCCGCCTGGCGTTTGCCGCCTTCGCCGGCGCCCCGCTTGTCGCCCTCTTCGCCCGTGAGAAAGTTGTCCATGAAGAGGAGCGGCGTGCCGTCGGCGAAGAAGGCGTAGACGATTTCATCCGCCGACACGCCCGCGCCCGGGAACGCCTCGTGCTCTTCCAGCCACTGGACCATCTGCTGGTTCTTTTCGTCCACTCCGAGCTCGCGGACATCTAGGCTGGCGAAGTGCTCCTCGGCCTCGTCCATGAGGGCCATCCGCTCTTCCAGTGGGGGGTCCATGTCGACTTCCCCATTGTCCGGTAAATCGACGCCGATGCCGAGGGCGATGTTGATCACGATTTGGATGTCCACGGCGGTAACGGCGCCATCACCGGTGAGGTCGGCGTCGTCCGAGGTGTACGGATCGATGGATATGCCCAGGGCTGCGTTGATTACCAACTGGACGTCTTGCGCGTTCACATGGCCGTCACCGTTTACATCGCCGTAGACTTCCTCGGCGCCAGCGGCGCCAACGCACAAAACGCCAGCCAAGGCCGCCGCTACAAACACGCGCACACGAAATGGAAGTCTCACGACTCGTCTCCCGGTGGTCTCGTTCTGATCAAGGCCCTGCCCCCAGGCCACTCTGGTTCATAAGCTACGAATACTATACCAGCCGCGAGACTGCGCGCAAATCCCTGGCGGCGACCCCAATCGCTGCTCGTGGCGCCTGCTGGAACGCAATGGGTCGAACAGTAGAATCGAGGAGCCGCGCGCCTTTGAGACCGGCGTGGTTGTCACACGGCCGGCCTGCTACAATGAGCCAACGCGGCAAACGGCTCGGCACTGCACGGGAGGAGCTTGTTTTCCGGCTCATGCATCTCCGGCGCGAAGGCGGCGGAGCTAAGGTGGACGCGTATTTCGACAAGCGCGCCTTGCGAAACAACAAACTGTTTCACCAGCTTCTCCATGCGCTCATCGAACTCGCGGAATCCGGCAAGGAAGATCGCCAGATCCTCGAATCCCTCAACAACCATGTCGCCGCCCGCGGCGAACCGCATGTGGATGAGCAGTTAGAGTTTCGTCACATGAGATGTCCCTGGCCATCGGAGGAGCGAGCAATGCCAACCACCGCTGGGCGCGAGAGTAGCCACGTTTTTGTCGCGGATTACCACATGCACGTCGGCTACGAGATGGAGATGAATCGCTTCGATTACGTGCGGGGCTTTCTGAATACGATTTTGTCCTACATCCGGCAGCAGGGCGCGGTTCGGATTACGGACTCGCTTCACGGCCGGGCATGGATGCTTCGGGATGAGCAAGCGTTCGATGACTTCGTGACCGACGTAAACGGCGCGTACAGGATTAGGGCTAGCATCCGATTTGAACGGCGATATGGGGCGATCCACTGCATCCGGCTGGACGATGAGGAAACGCTGTTCAAACCGCTAACGGAGGTGATAGTCGATGAGGCGCATCCCGAGGCGATCATCTTATTCGGGTCGCGGGCCGGGGACGTGGGAAGGCCGGGGTCTGACGTGGACCTGCTTGTGGTGCTTCCCGACGAACACGAGGATCGCCGCCGCCGCCGCAAACTGAGGGGCCGGATTGAGCGCCGGTTGGCGGGGACGCCCGTGGCGACAGACATTCTAGTGTACACGCGGAGTGAAGTTGAGCGTTGGCGGAACGTGCCGGGCCACATCATCGCCACGAGCCTGGAACACGGGAGGCCGCTGTATGGCCAGGTATGAGGCTGCGCGCCAATTGCTCGACGCCGCGGGCCGCGACTTGAAGGCGCTGGCCAACATGCTGGACCCAGAGGTGTTCGATGACACCATTTTTGGCCTTCACGCCCAACAGGCCGTGGAGAAGGCGCTAAAGGCTTGGGTGAATTTGTTGGGGGAAGTCCATCCGTTTACCCATAATCTGCGGCTGCTTCTCGACACGTTGCAGCGGCTTGGCGCCGATGTCGAAGCGTATTGGGACTTCGTGGACCTAAGCGACTACGCGATGCAGTTGCGTTACGAGGCGCCTTCGATGGTGGATGAACCGTTGGATCGGGAGTGGCTGGTGCGGGAGGTGGGGGCGTTGCTGGCGCGTGTGCAAGCGTTGCTGGAATAACCGGGGGCTTGACAAGGCGTAATTAATTGGAACGCTACGGAGGGGCTTTCCGTGGACGACTTGCTGCCGTTTTTCCTGCCTGGTTTCGGCCTGTTTCTGATCGGCTTTGGCCTGTTGTTCTTGGCCATGGCGGCTTTGGGACTGCTGTCAACGTCGCGCGCGGGCGCGGACGCTGGTCGCGTGGAAGAGCAAGCCCCGGAACCGGCGCCGGCGGTGACCGCGGAGACGCGCACGACGCGAGCGTACGGCCGCGACAACGCCAGTGAGCTGACATCTATGACCCAGGGCGCGTCTCCACGAATGTGGCACTGAAGCGGTACGAATGTCCTTGAAAGTGGGGTCGGTTCTTGGCCGCGCGAAGAAACGGAGGAGACGCGTATGAAATCGCTGAACCTAGCGTTAGCCGGGACGGTGGCACTGTGCGCCGCAAGTGCGGCATGGGCCGCCGAATACTACGTTGCGCCTGATGGAGAACCAGACAACGAGGGAACGATGGAATCTCCCTGGGATCTCGAATCTGTTCTCCGCAGCGGACCGAAAATCGAACCCGGATCCACCCTATACTTGAAGGGCGGAACGTATCGGCATCCCGATCGGGAATGGGGGGCCGAGGGGTATGAAGTCACCTTGAAAGGGGCGGAGAACGCTCCGATTCATATACGACCCGTCCAAGGCGAGCGAGTGACAATCGATGGCGGATTAACGGTTCGCGGCGCCGAGTATGTCTGGATCTGGGATCTGGAGATCACCGTGAGCGAATCCGCTGATTGGGAGCGCCGGACCGATGATGCCTCGCTTTCCGAGCTCGATGAACCCACCGGTCCCGCCGGCGGCTTAACCATCTATTCCGCCACAAGCTGCAACTTCATCAACCTGGTTGTGCACAACAACAACTCTACCGGCGTCAGCTTCTGGCGAGGGGCGGTGGACAGCGAACTGCATGGATGTCTCATTTTCGAAAACGGATACGTTGGCCCTCAGCGTCCCCATGGCCCTGGAATCTATACGCAGAATGAAACGGGGGAGAAATTCATCTCGGACAATATTCTTTGGGGCAACTACTCCACGACGATTCAAGCCTACGGCAGCGAGCGCGCCTATGTGGACCACTTCCGCATTATCGGCAACATCGGATTCGGACCATTCCAAGAAGGAGGGAGGGAACGGTTTCTCATTGGCGGCGAACGTCCGAGCCGGGACATCGTTGTCAAGGAGAACATCCTGTACGAAGTACCGTTGGAGATAGGGTACACGGCGCCGTATAACTATGACTGCGTCGTCCACGATAACATTGTGGTTAACGCCGCGATGAGCATAAACCGTTATCGCGAGGTGGACGAGAAGAACAACCAAGTCATCGCGGCGGACGAGGCGCGGCCCAGCGCCGCCTTTCAGACGATACTACGGCCGAATAAGTACGACCCGGACCGTGCGAATCTGGCTGTATTCAACTGGCGCAAGGCACCTGTTGCGTCCGTGGATCTTCAGGAATTCCTTGACGAAGGCGAGCGCTTCCGCATTGTGAGCGCGCTCGATTTCTTCGGCGAGTCCGCCGTCGAGGGGGTGTACGCCGGAAACCCCGTTGAAGTTCCCATTTCCGTGGAGGATGCGACGGGCGGCGGCGGGTTTTGCGCGTTCGTAGTGTTTAAGAAAGCCCGGCCCATTGACAGCGTGGAGTCCGCGTCGCTGGTTACAATGAATTAATCACAGAAGACACAGAGAAAGAAATGTCGGCAAGATGCCAGCGCTACGAATATGTTCTCTGTGACTGTATGGTTCTGTGCTCTCATTTTCGTGTTCTTTTGTGTAATTTCGTGGCCAAACGTTTCCTCAAATAGCCTCTGCTACGGGGTTCGTGGATGATGTTGTTCGCAACGACCTTGCTCGGACCGCCTCGGTCGCAGAGCTGTTCGCCGTTGTGGGCGACCACGTCGCCCTTAGAGGCGTAGCGGCCGCCGTTGAGAATCGCCCCGACGCCGTAGTTGGCGATGCGGCAGCCCGTGACGCCCCACATCAACACGTGATCGAGGGAGGTCGTGTCCATTACTTCCTTGACGCGGATTCCGCCGCCCATACGGCAGGGACGCCTGTTCACTGCGCCCTCGTGTGCTGTCCGGCGTTGTGTTGCTTCTCGGGACGCGACGGGCTATTGCGCGGGGGCGGCGCGGAGTGCTACAACACTTTCATTGGTGTTCGTGGGTCGTTCGGGCGTGTTCGAAGACGATGGAGGCGACGGCCATGGGGCGCGGCTGGGCTTTTTTGTGCATGTTGATGGGATTCGCGGCGGGCGGCGGTGAGGACGCGCCCCCGGCGATAAGCGCGGAAGGGTTCGAACACCGGTTCGTGGCCCGGGAGTTGCCGGACCCGCAGCCGTGGGGTTATGGCGTTTCCGTGCTGGCGGACTTCAATAACAACGGCCGGTTGGACTACGCGACGGGCGTGCGGGGCGGCGACGTCTACTGGTTTGAAAATCCAGGCGGCGAAGGGGAGTGGGCGCGTCACACCGTCGGGCCCCTCGCCATGCGCACGCTGGGGGCCGCGGCGCTGGATGTGACGGGGAACGGTTGGACGGACCTCGTGGTGACGGGGCATTGGTATGAGAACCCTGGTCCGGACGACGGCGAATTCACGCGGCGCCGCTACGACTCCCGAATCGCGCATGAGATTCATGACATCGTAGCCGCCGACATGAACGGAGACGGCGTCGAGAACGTCGTGGTCCTCGGGGATCAAGATGGCTGCTTCTGGTACGAAGTCCCGGACGATCCCCTGGAAGAGGCGGACTGGCCCCGGCGCACGATCACGCTCGACGTCTTAAACGACAACGACAACATTCACGGCGGCTTCTTCCCTCATGGCGTCGCGGATCTCACGGGAAACGGATACCCCGACGTCGTCATGCCAGACCGGTGGTATGAGAACCGGGAGGCGGGCGAAGCGTGGACGCAGCGCTCCCTGCCGTTTGGCAGCGCGGGGCCATGGGGGCTGTCCGCGCGAAGCTGGGTGGAGGACCTCACGGGCAACGGGCTGCCGGACATCGTCATGGTGGACGCGGACCAGCAGGGTTCCCGGGGCGCCTGGCTAGAGAACGAAGGGGGCGATCCGCCGTCCTTCCGCCGCCACGACTTGCCCCAGGCGGCGGAGGGCGTCCGAGGCTCGTTCCATTCTCTCGCGGTGGCCGACTTCAACGGCAACGGCTTGTTAGACATCTTCACGGTCGAGCAGGAGGACGATGTCATCTTCCCTGAAGGCGCCGCGCCCCGCTGGTTCATTTGGGAGAACCAGGGCGGCGATCCGCCGGTGTTCGAGGAGCGGGTCGTCTTCGATGGCCAGCTTGGCGGGCACGACGCGCGGGTGGGGGACATCACGGGCAACGGCTACCCGGACATCATCACGAAAGTCTGGAAGCCTTGGTCTGGCAACGCGAACGATGGACGGGAGCATGTGAGCCTCTTGGTAAACCGACTGGGGGAATGATGTTTACCGCCGCGGCGCGGCTTAGGAAGGAGCGCTGAAGTCATGTTCCGCAACAGCCACATGTTGGCCCCCACGGACTTCTCGCCTCATGCGGCGGAGGCGTTGCGCCGCGCCAAGGCGCTCGCAAAGACCTATGACGGTACGCTGCACCTGCTGCATGTGGCCGACGCCCGTCTTGCCCAGCGCAGGCCTCATGTTCCCGAGGACGCGGCGTCGCCTTATGGCGCGCCCGGGTTGGAGCGGATGGGCGAGACGGCTTCGAAGTGGTTGGAGGATCTGGCCCGGGAACTCCGCGCCGAGGGCGTGACGGTGGAGACGCACACGGCCGCCGGAAGGCCCGCGGAAGAGATCATGCGGATGGCGGACGAATTGCAATGCGGCCTGATCGTCATCGCGACGCACGGGCACACGGGGTTTGACCGCTTTGTGTTTGGCGGCGTCTGTGACCAGGTTATCCGCCGCGCCCGGATCCCCGTTCTGAGCGTGCGTCCCCGGAGCGACGGCGGGGCGGACGGGGACGGCGCCGGCGCCCAGGGCCCCATCCGGCGTGTATTGTTCCCCACGGATTTCTCGGCCTTCGCCGGCAAGGTGCAACCCCACGCGGTAAGCCTGTGCAAGGAACTGGGGGCCGAGTTGGTCTTGTTTCACGCCACGGAGATGCCGGTCATCCTTCCGGAGTTTATGTTGGAGGAAACCGTGCCCGCCCGGGACCAGATGGAGCAGTACGCCTGGGACGCGTTGGAGCATCTGCGGAAAGAAATTACGGACGTGCCCGTGACCATTCAGTCCACCGTGGGAACGCCCTATCGCGAGATCTGCCAGGCCATTGAAACGATGGGCATTGATCTGGCCGTCCTGCCCACGCACGGACGCTCGGGCCTTGTCCGCATTTTCTTTGGCGGCGTCGCGGAGCGGGTAGTGCGGCGGGCCGTTTGTCCCGTGCTCACGATACGCCCCGAACTGTCCCCGGAGTTGGAAGCGGGGACGGGACTATGAGGCGCGGCTGGGCTTCCCGTGGGCAAGCAGATTGGCGCGACGACGGTAGGGAGAGGACCGATTGCGGTACGTCCGGGTAGCGCATGTCTCGGAGTTCAGGGGCCGGCGCTTCAAGACCTTCCGGCTCCTGGGCCGGCCGGTAGGCGTCTTTCCCGAGACCGGCGGCGGGTTCTACGCCCTAGAGATGCGCTGTAAGCACCAGAATTGGGACTTGAGCACCGGGCCGTTGGAGGGGGATATTATCACGTGTCCGCGCCACGGCTGGCGTTACAATATCCGGACAGGCGCGTGCGAGAACCAGCCGTCGGCGCCGTTGCGGCGGCACGGCGTACGCGTCGAGGACGGATACGTCTACGTTTCGCTCACGCCAGAGGATTCCGATTCGGCGGACGCCTCCGGGCTTCCGTTTGGGGACGCCGTCCCGCCCGGGGAGTGATTCCCGAGGGCGGTCAAGAAGGCGTCGTGCACGGCGCCGTTCGTGGCGAGTACGCCCCGTTTACCGTCGAATAGGCCCAGGGGCGACCCATCGAGGCGGCTCGTCCGTCCCCCGGCCTCTTCCACGATAAGCTGGCCGGCGGCGTAGTCCCATGGCTTTAGCCCCACATGCGTGAAGGCTTCGCTGTCTCCGCACGCGATGGAGCATAGGGCGACGACCGCGGAGGAATAGCACCGGATCTGCCCTGTCCGCCGGATGACATCCGCCATGACATTGAGGGTCTGGTCCCGGTGCTTGGGATGGGAAAAATCCACCTCCGCCCGGGCGCGGCTCATGTCGCTCAGGGCGGACACCCTGACCTGTTGCCCGTTCCGCGCCGCGCCGTTGTTCCGCTCGGCGAGAAACAGATCCTGGGTAATGGGCATGGATACGCCGCCAGCGCGGAGCGCGCCATCGGCCGCGAAGGCGACGGTTATGCCGAAGGCGGGGAACAGGCCCCGGAGGAAGTTCTGGGTGCCGTCGATGGGATCGATTATCCAGCACCGTTTCGGCGCGTTGGCCGGACGCGCGTCCAAACCCTGTTCCTCGGCGACGATGACATCCGAGGGGTACGCGCTCGATATCCGCTCCACCATCTGGTTTTGTACGGCGAGGTCGACTTCTGTCAGCAGGTCGTTCGCGCCGTTCTTCTCCTGGACGTGAAGCCGCGTTCGGCCCGCATACTTGGCCTTGACATACGCCGAGGCCTCTTTGAGCAATAGCTCGATGAAGTCGATCTCGTTCATGGCGTATCCATTGGTTACCCTGGCCTGGCAGACGGCGGCGGCCTGCAGGCGCTTGAGGGGCTGCGCGGCGCGATTCCTGACGGCCGCCGACGCCATTTTCCCGTCCAGACCGTCCAGATTCAGCGGGTCTGGCGGCAATACTCTTGACAGTTTATCATACGGCAGCTATTTTGCGCAACGGCTGAACGAAATTTGCTCAAAGGCCCCTTGAGGAGGCGCGGGTTGGGTGGAGGAGCGGCCCATTGGCGAGCGGCGCATCGCCGCGAAATTAACCAGACCCGTCGCGGACCTGTTTCACAAGATATCGAACGCCCGTTGGGGCAGCCATGATGACGTCATGCACCAAGTTGAGGAACAGTCCATGTTCCACAATCCCAGCGCGGGCGTCAAGCCTCGCGGCGATGACCCGCGGATCCTCCATGGGGCCGAAGGCGCAGTCGATGATGGCGTTGCCCTGATCGGTGACGAAGGTCTCGCCCGTGGGCATTCGGCGGACCTCGGCCTTGGCGCCCAACGAGGCGGCGTAGTCGAGGGTGGGGCGGAGGGCGAAGGGGATGACCTCCAGGGGAACCGGCCACCGGACGCCGAGATGAGGGGAAAGCTTGCTGGCGTCGACGACAATGACTTCCCGCGCGGTGGCCTGCGCGACAACCTTTTCCCGCAGCAGCGCGCCGCCTCCGCCTTTTATCACATTGAAAGCAGGGTCGACCTCGTCGGCGCCGTCGATGGTGATGTCAATGACGCCGACCTCGTCGAAGGTGGCGAGAGGCAAGCCGAGCCGTTTCGCCTCCATTTCGATGTGGCGCGAACACGGGATCGTCAGGATGTTTCCGAGCACGCCGGACGCGTAGCGCTCCGCGATGCCATGGACGGCGTGGAGCGCCGTGCTGCCATGGCCGAGCCCCACGACCATACCGTCTTCCACCAGTTCCACGGCGGCGGCCGCGGCCTCTTGCTTCAACGTATCCTGAGCGCTCTTGTCTATCTGCGGCGGACTCACGTTCCTCGATTCGCCTTTCCCAAACTTGAGGGCGCCGGTTCTTCATATTGGATTTCGATGGCCGCGCCAAACCCGCCGTCCCCCTCCCGCGCGAGCGGCGCCGGGCCGGGCTTGGGACCTTGGTGTGGTTTCCAGAAGGGTTTCATGCTAGCGGCGCCGCCAAGAATACCATAACCGGAGGCCTCGTGCACTGTCCGCTTCGCGCTGGGCCGGTGGAGCGCGCGCGAGGCTTGCCCATGGGCCCGGCGGCGGCTATCATGAGCCTTCCTCCAAGCGGTGTTCCGGCCGGGGACGCGGGGCCAAGCTACCCGCGGCGCCCCAGAAACAAGGGTTCGATTAGGAGAATATAATGCGGAAACGGAGTGTTGTTGCGCCCGGTTGGTGGGATTTTACCACCGTTGACGACGAAATTCTGACCGACGCGGCGAATCTGTCCGTGGAAGATCTGGGCCAGTTGTCCCGCGACGGTTTCCGGGTGGTCTTCTACGACACACTGGAAGACTTCTATCTTGCCGAAGCGCTGGAGTACGTGGAGGCGTGGATGCAGTCGACTCCGGACAATCCCGCCGGTGTCTGCGGTCCCATCGGCCCCACGGAGCAATTGCCCCTTGTGGCCCGGTTGGTGAACAGCATGGGGATCGACTTGACGAAGAAGGAGGCCCACTTCTGGGGCATGGACGAGTGGGTGATGGACGGCAAACCGGTCGGCGAGGATCATCCCCTTTCGTTCAAGCGCGCCGACATGGAGCTATGCTTCAACCGGATCCGCCCTGAACTGCGCATGCCGGAGAAGAATCTGCATTTCCCCTTGGGAGACACCGCCGGTTTCTCGGCGTCCTTCGATAGCGTCCGTTGCCTCGTCATGCAAGGCGGGCAAGGGGACGTGAAGCACTGGGCCTTCAACGACCCCGTGAAGCGGGAAGGTCCGTACGCGGATGCGCCGCCAACGCCCGAGGAATACCGGAAGCTGGGCGCGCGCCTGGTCGACCTGCATCCCCTGACGATCATGCAAAACGCGCGCACATCGGGCGGAGGGCGCGTGTCCGAAGTGCCCACTCAAGCCATCACGGTGGGCCCGGTGGAGACCTGGAAAAGCGCCAAGGTGTCCATCTGGCAGGCGGGGACCCACGACAACGCTTTCGGCATGCGGCTTACCGCCTTCATGATCAGTAAAGGCCTGGCGGACAGCGCCGTTCCCATGAGCCTGTTGGCGGACCATCCGAACGTTCAGTTCAACTACTATAGGCCGGGCGTCGGAAGCTGCGACGTTGAAATGCATTGAGCCACGGATGTGGGACGGGAACTCGGCCGCGCCGTCTTCTCTCCGCCCTACGCCCCGGCTTGCCGCGCGGGTTCCATGTCTTGGGCGCGGGGCGGCGTAGGCGGCGTCGCCCAGAAGGCGAGCACGATGAAGGGGATGGGCAGTAGGGCGAACACCAGCAGGATGAGGTCGTAACCGCCCAGGAGGTCGTAGAACAGGCCCACAAGGAAGGGGCCGACGCTGGTGGACGCGACCATGGCCGTGGCGAGGGCGCCGCGGATGCGGCCGATGTGTCCCCGGCCGAAGTAGCGGGGCCAGAGGGGCGACAGGACCGTGGTTAGCAAGCCTTGGCCGATTCCGCAGAGCACGCCCACGGCGGGCCCCATCCACGGCGTGGCGGCGCCCCAAAGGAGGAGCATGGCGCCGGTCACGGCCGTCATGGCCATGGAGATGAGGGCCGGCGCGGGGAGCCGGTCCGCCAAGACGCCGCCGATGACCTGCATGGCGGCGAGGCTTATGGCGAAGACGGGGAAGAAGGCGGCGGCCGCCGTGGCGTCGAGGCCCCGGGACTCGAAGAGGGGCACGACATTGAATTGCAGGGCGGTGCCCATCATGCCCCAGAGGGCCAGGCTGCCCGCGGCGATCCATAGGGCCCGGGTGCGCGCGGCCTCGGCGAGGGTGAAGCTGTATTCGAGGCCGGCCGCGCCGTCACCGCCGCCATGCTGGGCGTGCGGGGATTCGCCGTCGATATGTTGACCCACGTCCTCGGGCCGGTTGCGAAAGAGGAGCATGAGAGGCAGCATGAGCGCCATGACGCCCACGCCCAACACGGCGAAGGCCCAACGCCACCCCACGCCCTGAATCAGCCATAGGTTGACCATGGGGATGACCGCGATGGCCCCGGCCATGCCGAAGTGGCGCAGCCCCTCCACCAGGCCAAGGCGTTTGTGGAACCAGAAGGCGAGAATGTTCCCGCTGAGCATGCCCAAGGCGCCCTGGCCGAGGAGGCGGAGGAGAAAGAAGGCGACGAACAGCGTGGCCAAGCCTTGCACGGCGCCCGCCGCGATGCATGCGAACCCAAACAGGATCGACGCCGCCGTCAGGACTTTCCGGAGGCCGTGACGGTCCATGAGGGCGCCGATGTAGCTCATGGGGACGGCGGCCAGCAGCGTGCCGAGCATGTAGGCCCCGGTGATCTGGCTTAGCGACAGGCCGAGATCCTGCCGAAGGGCGTCGTTGAAGATGCCGAGGCCGAAGGTTTGGCCCGGCGAGCTTGCGACGAGGGCGACCATGGCGATGGGCGCCATGATCCAGCCGTAATATATTCGCCGCCGCCCTTGTTCGGGCGCGTGGTTGTGTGCTGTGCTCGCAGACATGGTGGTTCCGCCGGGTGGCAAGGGGGTCGACTCCAATGGGGATTTCGGGGGTCTGCCCCGCGGCGGCGTCATCCGGCGCGAAGCAGGTCTCGCCAGGGCCGGAGACATGGCTTTCCCACGTGGGCGTCGCTTGGACCGCCAAGTGCGGCGGACGTTTCCGTGGGATGGGGGCAAGGGTGTACGCCGCCGGGCGCACCCGGAAGCTTATCCAGAGTATACCGCCTGGCGCTGGTTTTCGCAAGGACGGAGGACTACATAAATAGTTATTCGGGTTCGCTTGCGCTTGTAAGGCGCTCGAATAGCACGCCGGTGAGCTGAGCCAGCGCCGCTTCGGAATCTCCCCGGTTCGCCACGGCCACGATGGCCAAGTCCCGCTCCGGCCAAAGGGTCATCCAGGCGTAGAACGTGCCGGCGGATCCGCTATGCCATAGGGCTGTTTCACTGTCGACGGTCTGAACCATCCACCCCATTGCCTTGGCTTGCTGGCCCGTTCCGGCGGGAGCATGGAGTTCCTGCAAGGTCTCCGGCGCCAACAGGCGGCCGCCGTTGTTGGTTTCGCCGTGAAGGTGGAGCGCGGCGAAGCGGGCCAGGCCGCCAATGCTGCAATGGACGTCGCCGCCGGGGGCGATGGGCGGGTAGAGGCTGTAGGCGTCGTTCAGCGGCTGGGGGACGGGGCCTTCCTCCGTGGCCCAATGGCCCCGGGGAACGTGAGGCCGCTCCGGCGTGGCCGCCCAGCCGAATCCAGCGGCGCCCATGCCAAGGGGCTCGAAGATGCGGGCGCGCATGAGATCTTCCCAGGCCTCTCCGGTCTTCGCTTCGGCCATTGCGGCGGCCAATCCGTAGCCCGCGTTGGAATAGCGCATCAACCGGCCGGGCTCGCCCGGCGACGCCTCGCCTAGGAGGATTTCAACGGCCGCCCGGCGCTGCTCCCGGGGCGCGCCTTCCAACGCCCGCATGGCGATGCTTTCAGGCGCGTCGTGACTTGTGCCCGGGGCTATGCCGCCGTGATGCCGCAAGAGTTGCGCCAGCGTCACTTCGGCGAAGGCGCCGTCCGCCAGATCATGCGCCTCGGGGAAGACATCGCCGAGGGCGCACTCCCAGCCGAGCGCCCCGTCGTCCACGAGGCGGCCCAAGAGGGTCGCGGTCATGGCCTTGGCGAGGGATCCGATGTGAAAGGGATCGCCCGGCTCCACCGCCGCGTCCTCGCCGGCGACCCGGACGCCCGCCACGCTTTCGAGGATCACGCCGCCGTCCATGACGATCGCTGCGGCGAGGGCGGGCAGGCCGTGTTCGGCGCGGATCGTTTCCGTCTGTTCATCCAGGAATGCGCCGACATCGGCGTTCGCGGCGAACGCGCACCAGCAGGCCGCCGCCGCAATCCATGGGGCGCGCGGATTAAGGCGCCCCACAGGAGCCGCCTGGGCGGCACGTCTGGCCGTTTTTCCCGAAAACGTACGAGGAAATCTGGTGACGGTGTTCCGCGATCCACCGGTAAATGTACGGGGATGCGTGGCTAACGCCGGGAAGCTCCAGCGCGCCCGCGAACCAACGGGCGCCGCGCAAGCGCCGCATCACGTGAGGCAGGGCGGCCTCGCCGCTCAATACGGTTCCGTCGCTCAACACGAGTTGGGCCGCTTCGAGACAGGCGCTTTCGTCCATGTTGGGGAAACGGCGGCGCCGTTCCGGCGCCTGACAGGGCAGGGTTTCCAGCAGGCCGGGCCGCGCAAACCTCCGCGCGAGCGCCGCTCCGCGTTGACACATCCCGCAGTCGCCGTCGTAGATCAACGCCGCTTTGTCTAATGTCTTTCGTGATAACAGGGTCATGCCTTTCGCTCCAGGCGCGCCGTTCTCCGGCCGCGCGGGGCTCCGCCTCCGCCCTCTTACCGGTCAACAGCCACGCCCCGAGGACCTATTCCGTCAGAGGCGCCGGGCTTAGCGCGTTACGATGACCCAAACGGCGTGGATGATGCCGGGCACGTAGCCGAACAGGGTCAGCAGAATATTCAGCCAGAAATGGAGGCCGATGCCTACTTGCAGGAACACGCCGACGGGCGGAAGCAGGATCGCCAGCAGTATTCGAATGACGTCTTTGGTCTTCGCATCGGGGTCTTCAGCCATCGCGTGTTCCTCCTGGTCGCCATGTTTGGCTCCCGCCCGGAGGAGGGAGCGTTTCGAGTAAGGGGGCCGGGCGCGCCCGGCCTTGGCGCCAGTGTACCACGCCGTCCACGGGACGCAAGCGCTTTTTGTTGAACCCAGGCCTGCCGCGCTTCAGTTGTGCCGGGGATAGCCGTTGCCGCCGGAGAACCAGAGGGCGCCGGGTCCCAGGAGGTCTTCCACCTGGTGTTGCAGCTCCGCCGACGGCGCGACGCGGCACGCCTCCGTCGCGTGAACGGTGACCTCGCCCTCGTCCGGCGTGACGCAGTGGAGGTACACGTCGCACGGGCCGGCCGCGCTCCCCAGGATCTCGGCGAGACTGTTCAATAGCGTCTCCTCCAGGCCGACCGTGCTGAGGCGTATGTGAACGGCCTTTGTTAGTTGGCTCTCGGCGTCCTCCACGGGCAGCACGTCGCTGGCGAGAAAGGAGGGCGTGTCGTTGCGGTAGCTCACGCGGGAAGGCGCGATCACTACGGTGTCCTCGACGAGAAGCCCCGCCCGCTGTTCGAACACGTCGTTGAACACGGTGAATTCGCACGGCCCCTGCAAGGTGTCGATGGTCACGAAGGCCATCTTCTTGCCGCCCCGCGCCGTGGTGTGGAGTTTGACATGGGTGATGAGGCCGCCGAGGACGGCGTCCTGACCCTCCCGCAACTCCTCCAGGTTGAGCAGGTCGACGTTGGTGAAACGCTCCAGGGCCTCCTGGTGCTTCGCCAGGGGATGGCTGCTGACGTAGAGGCCGAGCATCTCCTTTTCGGCTGCGAGCAGCTCGGCCTCCGGCCACTCTTCCAATTCCGGTTTCGGGCGCTGGGGCGCGCCGCCGCCGTCGCCGGCCATGAGGTCGAAGAGGGAGGTCTGCCCGTTTGCGCGGTCCTTGCTCGCGGCCTGGGCTTCTTGCAGCGCCTGGTCCAGCGCCTCCTCCACCTCCCGGCGGTTCCAGCCCGTGCTTTCGAAGGCGCCCGCCCGGTTCAGGCTTTCCAGCACGCGCCGGTTGACCGCATTGTCCGCCATGCGCTCGCAGAAGCCGAAGATGTCCTCGAAGGGTCCGCCCTGCTCGCGCTCGCGCACGATGGCGTCCACCGGACCCTCGCCCACGTTCTTGATGGCGCGGAGGCCGAAACGGATCGCGTCGCCCTCCACGCTGAACCAGGAGTAGCTGCGATTCACGTCGGGGGGCAATACGTCGATGCCAAGTTGGCGGCACTCCGCCACGTATACCGCCACCTTGTCCAAGTTGTTCGATTCGCTCGTGAGCAAGGCCGCCATGAACTCGGCGGGATAGTTGGCCTTGAGGTAGGCCGTCTGATAGGCCACGAAGGCGTAGGCCATGCTGTGGGACTTGTTGAAGCCGTAGCCCGCGAACTGCTCGATCTTGTTGAAGAGGGTGTCCGCCGTTTCTTCGCCGATGCCTTGATTCTTGGCGCCGCTCAGGAACGCGGCCCGCTGCTCGGCCATGAGCTCGGCCTTCTTCTTGCCCATCGCGCGGCGGAGAATGTCCGCCTGTCCCAAGGTGAACCCGGCGATGGACCGGGCCATTTCCATGACTTGCTCCTGATAAAGGGCGATCCCATAGGTTTCCTTGAGAATCGGCTCCAAGATCGGGTGGCTATAGGTGATCTTGCTGGGATTGTGCTTGTTCTCGATGTACTCGTCTTTAAGCTGCATGGGCCCGGGCCGGTACAAGGCGATGAGGGCGCAGATCTCCTCCAAGCTCTCCAGGCCGATGCGTTTGGCCAACTCGCGCATTCCCGAGCTCTCCAATTGGAACACGCCCGTCGTCTTGCCCGAACGAAGCAGCGCGTAGGCGGCGGGATCGTCCGTGGAGATCTCGTCGATGTCGATGTCCACGCCCTTGTTCTCGCGGATGAAGCGGACGGCGTCATGAATGACCGTCAGGGTGCGCAGTCCGAGGAAGTCCATCTTGAGCAGACCCACTTCCTCGACGCCTTTCATCTCGAACTGCGTCGCCACCACCTCGCTGTTCGACGCGCGGAAGAGGGGTACGTGGTCCATGAGCGGATCGTCGCAGATGACCACGCCCGCCGCATGGGTGCCGCAATTGCCGATGGTGCCTTCGAGCCGGCTGGCCAGCTTCCAGAGCTGGGCCACCTGTTCGTCCTCCTTGACGAGGCGTTGTAGTTCGGGCTCGCGCTCGTGGGCGTCTTTCAATGTGATCTTAAGTTCATCGGGCACCAGCTTGGCGATGCGGTCTACGTCGCCATAGGACATCCCCATGACTCGGCCCACATTGCGGATGACGTTCTTCGCCAGCATCCGGCCGAAGGTGATGATCTGGCTTACGTTGTCGTCGCCGTACTTCTCCCGGACATAGTCGATCATCTCTTCCCGGCGCCGGTAGCAGAAGTCCAGGTCGAAGTCAGGCATGGACACGCGCTCGGGGTTGAGAAAGCGTTCGAAGAGAAGCTTGTACTTGATCGGGTCGATGTTGGTGATGCGCAGGGCGTAGGCGACAATGCTGCCCGCGCCGGACCCGCGTCCCGGCCCCACGGGGATGTGCTTTTCACGGGCGTGATTGATGAGGTCCCAGACGACAAGGAAATAGTCCACGAAGCCCATGGATTCGATGACGCCCAGCTCGAACTCGGCGCGGGCAAGCAGATCCTCGTCCGGCGTCCCGTAACGCTCCTTCAGGCCTTCCGTTACGAGGTGGCGCAGGTACTCGGGCTTGCCGCGTCCCTCCGGCGGGACATATTCGGGGATGAGATGCTGCCCCAGCGGAATCTCCACATTGCAGCGTTCCGCGATCTTGCCCGTGTTTTCCAAGGCCTCCGGCCAATGGCTGAAACGTTCCTCCATCTCCTCGGTGCTGCGAAGGTAGAACTCCGGCGCGGGAAAGCGAAAGTGCTTCTCGTCGTCCAACCGGCCGGCCGTCTGGACGCAGAGCAAGGCCTCGTGGGCCTCCGCGTCTTCCCGGTCCACGTAGTGGCAATCGTTCGTGGCGATAACCAGGAGCCCGTGATGCTCCGCCATTTCGGCCAACATGGGGTTGATCTGCCGTTGTTCCGGCAGCTCATGGTCCATAATTTCGATAAGGAAATTATCTTTTCCGTAGATATCGACGTATTTCTCGATGGCCTCGTTCGCCCGATCATGCTCGCCGTTCAACAGTAACTGAGGGATCTCCCCGGCCAGACACGCGCTGGTGGCGATGAGTCCGCCGCTGTACTTGGCGAGCAGTTCCAAGTCGACTCGGGGTTTGTAATGATAGCCTTCCAGATAGCCCAGCGAACTCAACTTGCAGAGATTGTGATATCCCTCGTTATTCTCGCAGAGCAGCAGGAAATGGTTGTAGGCGTCCTTACCGCTCCGGCCGCTCCGATCGGTCCGATGGCCTTTAGCGACATACAGCTCGCAGCCGATAATGGGTTTGACGCCGGCCTTCCGGGCCTGCTCGTAAAAGTCGAGGACGCCGAAGAGGGCGCCATGATCCGTGATGGCGCAGGCTTTCTGCCCGTACTCCTGGCAACGTTGGAGCAACTCCTGGACGCGGGAGGCGCCGTCCAAGACGCTATATTCGGTATGAACGTGCAAATGGGCGAAGTTCGAACTCATGAAAGCGTCTCCAATAGCAATTCCAGCGCGGCGGCCGCCGCTTGTTCCTTGATTTCGCCGCGATCGCCCGAGAAGCGATGCTCACGGACGGCCGTGTCGCCCGCCACGTCGGCGGCGATCCAGACCAAGCCCACCGGTTTGTCCGGGCCGCCTCCCCCGGGGCCCGCGACGCCCGTGACGCCAAGGCCGCAATCCGCGTGAAGCCGCCTGCGCGCGCCCTGGGCCATCTGCCGCGCCACCGTGGCGCTCACGGCCCCATGCTTTTCCAGGTCATCAAGGGAAACGGTCAACAGTCCTGTCTTCACCGCGTTGGCGTAGGCCACCACGCCGCCGATGTAATAGGCCGACGAGCCCGGCGCGTTCGTGATGGCGTGGCCGATGAGGCCGCCCGTGCAGGACTCCGCCGTGGCGAGGGTCCGCTTGCCCTCCGTGAGGGCCTGGCCCACGCGGGCGGCGAGTTCGTTCAGATGATTCATCGATATTCCGTTGTTTGGAGTAAGGGCAAACAGAATGCTTGCCAGGGAAGTGGGCGCGGACTCCGCCCGCCGCTGCGTGCGAACCGGCGGATCCGGCGGCGTCGCGGCGGACAGCCCGGCCGCCGCGGCCGAGCGATACCCT
>SLHB01000318.1 GCA_007136375.1 Candidatus Hydrogenedentota bacterium | reverse complement strand
GGCCGCGCGCGGCGCCGAGAGAACCATCGGCGCTCCCGCCGTCGGCCACGATGACTTCGACGCCTGGCGAGGCTCCGATATGGGCGAGGGTTTCAATAAGGCGCGGGCCTTCATTCAGTACAGGGACAACTATCGAGAGCCACGGCGACGGGCCCTCGCCGTTCCGGGGACGCGCTGCTTCCCAAACTGGCAAATCCGCCGGTTTGTCCACGTCGGCTCGTTCCTCCAACCAGGCCACGGCAAGCCCCAGGCGTTCACAGGCGGCCTTGGTTTGTCTGAGCACGGACCCAGTCCCCCACTCGATCCCTTCGAAGAGCGCGGGCGCGGGGCGGCGCAGCCCGATGAGGTAATACCCGCCGTCCGCCGCCGGGCCTATGACCGCGTCGCTGTGTTCCAATGCCGCAAACGCTTCCTCCAGTACGGAGGCGTCCACGCCGGGACAGTCCGCCCCGATGGCGATCACGCCGTCATGGCCGGCCGCATCCGCAAAGGCGCGCTTGAGCCGTTCGCCAAGGTCCCCACCGCCCTGAGGCCGGTAGCGGCGCCCCGGTCCGAATAGTTCCGCCATCGCGTCAGCGCTGGCGCCGGTGAAACGGATCTCCACTTCGCAGCCTGGCCGTCCTATGGCCCAGTGCGCCGCCGCGTTCAGCGTGTGCGCCGTCATCTCCCGCTGCAACGCCGCCGCGCCCTCCGCGCCGAGGGCGGGAATCAACCGAGTCTTCGCGGCGCCAGGCTCGGGATAGCGGGTGAACACGACGAGTCTCCGCCTTGGAAACGCTCGCGCCGGAGCGGCATGCGTCGCCCGGGTTTCGGGTCCTGCACCGTCCAGGACCCGAAGCCCTGCTTTCCGCGCCTGGGCAAGAATCGCCGCTGTCCGATCGAAGTCGGATCCAGATGAGGCAAGAAACCGGAGCGCGTCGAAGCGGGCCGCCCACGATTGATCAGGGCTCCCGGCCGACGCCCTCCGAATCCAGCGAGCGAACGAAGCGACGGCGCCCTCCCCCGAACGTGCTGGAAACGCCGGGCGATCAGAACCCGTGACAAAGTCTGCTTCGCCCGCGATGATCGGCTGGACGAGTTCATGGATCGCGCCGGGAGCGCCGCCGAGAACCGCGACAATATCCGGATCCGCCACTGCGGCGAGACCGCGCAGACAGGCCGCCCCATAGCTCCGGCGCGGCTCCCTCACCACTTCCAGGCCTCGCTGTTCGACCGCCGGACTAGCGCCGCCGGCGCCGCTCTCCACAACGATACGCTGGGTGATATTGGAAGGAAGGGCCTCAATCAGGGCGCCCAGATCCGGTGTATCGTTTGCCGCTAGAACGATGACGGCGATCCGCGGGTCATCGCCCATGCAACGGATGAACCTGGACCCCGGCGGCGGCTGGCGGCGCGAGGACGTCTGCGATGAAAGCGGGTTGAATGTGGATGAGGCCGGCTAAGAATACAGCCAGCACCGCCGCAACGACAGCGACGATCGCGCCGCGCCAGGGGTGAGCCCCACCCGCGCTGGCCGCCGCGACGGTCCCCGCCTCCGCGTTCTCCGCCTCCGGCGCGAGTTCCCCGTACTGCCGGATGGCTTTGCGCGCCAAGCGGGTGACGTACACCGTCACTACGACCGTCGCTATGAGGCCGGCGCCGAGCAGCGCGTACTGCGCCGGACCCGCGGGGGCGCCTTCAGCCGCGGCGCTTAGCCCCGCGCGGCCCGCGTAGCCGATGTACACGTACATGAACACGCCGGGGAGAATGGCGCCCGCCGTGGCGAGGATGCAGGGCCAGAAACGGATCGCGGTCAGGCCATAGACGTAGTTTTGCAGCGTAAACGGCAGCGCCGGCGAGAGACGAAGCAAGGCGACAATCTTCCATCCCCCCTGGCCCACCGCGCGGTCCACCGCGGCGAATCGGGGATAGTGGCGGATCTTCTCCTCCACGAAACCGCGCGCCAGATAGCGGGTCAGAACAAACGCTCCCGCCGCGCCGGCCGTCGCGCCGGCCACCACGGTCAGTGTTCCACCGAGCAAGCCGAAGAGCATGCCTGCCGCGACCGAGAGAGGCCACGCGGGCAACATCAGCATCGTGGCCACAAAGTAGATGGCGACGAACACGGCGGGACCGGCTGCGCCAAGCTGATCGACCCAGTTGATGGCGCGCTCCAAGCTCTCGGTCACGGGCAGCCCTTGAACCGCCGCCAGGAGCGCGAGGACGGTCACGCCGATAGCGGTGAACTTTACGCCCTGCGCCGCCCTGGACGGCTTCGGCCTGCTCTGGCCATGCGGTTGAGTCTGGGAAGGACCGCCCCCGGGCTGGGCCTCCGCGCTCATGCGTTATTCCTCGGAGTCATGTTCTTGAGATCCACCGCTTTCCGCACTGGCGGCAAGCTTGTCGAATAGGGTGCGGCGCATCATGCGCTCGAAGGGTCCGGGCCAGCAGTGGGCCAGCGCCGCCACGCACCGATTCGTGGCGCCGGGGACCAATACGCGGCGTTTCCGCGCCAGGCCGTTGAAGATGGAAGACGCCAACGTCTCCGGAGCCATCCGCCGGTGGGCGCGGCTGTTGTCCGGACTGTACCGTTCCGCGTGGGCCGTGCGCACAGGGCCGGGGTACACCGTCATAACATGCCGGCCGGGCGCCAAGGCGATGGACAACGCGCGGGCGTAAGCGGCGAGGCCGTCTTTGGCCGCTGCGTAGACCGTCGCGCCCGGGTAGCCGACATAACAGGACAGGGACGCGATAAAGATCAACGCCCCGTCTTCCTTAACCCGCCCTTCGCGGATCAAGCCCGCCGTAAGGAGGAGCGGGGCTTGCAAGTTCAATGCGAGAACGGAATTCTGGTCCTCCAAAGGAATCTTCCAGAAGGCCCCGGCCGCGCTCACGCCCGCATTGTGAACGATCACATCCATGGGCGGTCCGTTGGCCAGTGACGCAATGGTCCGCTCCACGCATCCGGGATCGCGCAGGTCCGCGTGAATGAACTCCGCCTCCACCCCCATGTCCCGCAGCTCGGCCATGACCCGCTCCCCCTTCTCCGCATCGATGTCGGCGCCAGCCACACCATAGCCAGCCCGCGCGAAACGATGGGCGAGGGCGCGCCCTATCCCGTCGGCCACGCCCGTGACGAAACATCGCCGTGGCCCGTCACCAGCGGAGGCGCTTGCGGCGCGGACCGCCACCCGGCGCCGCATCGCCCCGTCAATCAACCGGGGGAACGCGCGGCCCGCGGTCCATAGGAGCTGATTCCCAACGCCAAGGGCGCGGGCTCGGCTACCGCTGTCCAGGAGCCGCTCCAAGCGCGCCGCGGCCACGCCGGCCGGCGTGAAGCGCTCCCAATCCATCTGCTCCCGGGTCAAGCCCGCCTTCTCATGCATTCCCGTGTGCGTGGGCCCGGGCCGGGCGATCTGAACGTTCACGCGGCCCCGCGTTTCGACACGAAGGTTCCGGGCGAAGCCTTCCAATGCGGCCTTCGTCGCCGCATAGACGGCCAAGTTTCTGCTCGGCAGCGAAGACACAATGGAGCTTAGGAAACAGATCCTTCCACCGGCGCGCTCCACCCGGGGCAACAGCGCGTGGGTAAGCGAAATTGGCGCCGCGAGGTTCGTTTGGATCGCCTCGACGATGCTGTCCGGCGGCTGCTCCGCAACGCTTCCGTAGTAGCCGGTGGCCGCATTGAGCACAAGCACGTCCAAGGCCTCCACACCGTGGGCGCCGAGGAATCCCGCGACGGTCTCGTGACAACTGGGATCCGTGAGATCAGCTTGGCAATAAGGCCCAAGGGCGGCCACGTCGTCCGGCAAACCGGCGAAGGAACGGCGGCCATGAAGAAGGACCCGGTCTCCCCGTTCATGAAGACGCCGGGCCAGGGCCAAGCCAATGCCGCCTGTCGCCCCGGTGATGAACACCGTTCTCGGGACGCGGGGTGTGTTAGCAGCGGCCATGGAGGGTCGCCACGCCGCGCGCCGCCGAGGCTGTGCCGTGAACCCTAGGCTCACACCAACGCGCCCCCGCACGAGGAGCCGCATCCGGCGGTGCACGCGAAGCAGTGTTCGCCAGTCGCTATGGGGCGGTTCCGGAACACAGCGGGATCGAAATCGCGGACATGCGCCGCGTCCGTCCGGGTCGGCAGGCCGATGGCGAAGTTAAAGTCACAATCGTACATGCGGCCATCCCAGCCGACATGAAGCTGATGCCGGCACATGAGGCCGTGGAGCGTCGCGGGATTAAACGCGTCCCGCAGGAGTTGCTGATACGCGTCGGCCTTGCCCGATCGGCGCAATTCGTCCAGAAACCGGCCGATGGCGATGTTGGTAATGACATAGAGATGATTGAAGCGGATTCCGAACTCATCTCCCAACACGTTGCGGTAGGCTTCCTCCAGTTGCTCTTGATCAGGCGGCAAACCCGGCCCCAAGGGATTGTAGACCAGGTCCAGGGGTTTTCCAGGCTGCACGCCATACCCCGCTTCATTGAGGCGTTGGAGAACTTCCATACTCTCCTGATGGACGCGCCGTCCCCGCTGCTTATCCACGTTCTCCGCCAAGTAGCATGGCAACGAGGCGACGAGACGAACGCCGCGCGCGGCAAAAAACGCGGGCAGGTCCTCGTACCCAGGCTCAAGCATGATGGTCAGGTTCGTCCGGACGGTGACATCAAGTCCTTTCGCGAGGGCGCCTTCCACGAACGGCCGGAAGTGGGGATGCATTTCGGGCGCGCCGCCCGTAATGTCCAACGTCGCCGCCCCGGCGCGGTCCACGGCCGCGAGAACGTCCACCATCGTGTCCCAGGACATCTCCTCCTCGCGCTTCGGCGATGACTCGACATGGCAATGCCGGCACGCCAGATTACACTTGAGGCCGATGTTCACCTGCACCGTTTCAAGACTGAGCCCCGTAAGCGAGGCGGCGCCGGCTTCGGCGGTGAAATCATCGAAACCGCGGAGGGACCGTCCAACGGCGGTCCCTCCCGTCGCGCCTGCAAAAGCCATCTTCCGATCCTTTCGATATCGTGTGAGACAACGGCCCAGTCCTTCGCAAGCAAGCCCCGAAACCAGGATGAGTCCTGACCCGGTTATACGAAAAACACTCGGGACACCGCTCCAATGCCCCGCGTCCTGTATCAGGCGGGCGGACGTGAGCGCCCTTGCGGATTCTTCAGTTGCTCTTGACGTTCCAGCACGAGCGCTCCCACAAGACCCGCCACGGTTCCGATAAGTCCTACTCCAATTATCATGAGTATCATAGCAATGATACGGCCAAGGACGGTCACGGGATAGATGTCTCCGTACCCAACGGTCGTCGCGGTCACAACGGTCCACCAGACGGCGTCGAAGTAATTGGATACGTCTGGGTTGTGAGCGACTTCGGCCGTGAAGAAGGAAGTCGACGCCATGAGGACAACGACGGTGCTGATGGTCGCCGCATACACGTACCTGCTGCTGCGCGCGGCCACACTCTCCGCCGTCACCG
>SLHB01000001.1 GCA_007136375.1 Candidatus Hydrogenedentota bacterium | reverse complement strand
CCGAAGACAGGCCGCGGGCCTAGGCCAAAGCGCCATGGGCCAAGGGCGGCGACAGTTTAATCCTTAGCACCACCCGGAGAGACGGTCCGTTGAGGCGCGCACGCACACACATGCATCACTCTGCCTCTACAACCGAGGTCACTCCTTCCCCCAAGAGTAACTGCAGCCAGGTAGTCTCTCGGGCCGTTTCTCCGGTGGCCTTATACAGCTTACCATACCCTTTCCCCGGGCGGGCGCTCCCGGGGCCGGCCAGAATGAACGGCCGGAACAACGGCGCCCGAGCGCGGCAAGACACAGTTGAATCTCGCCACCGTAAGCGGAGAGGCCCCGTGAGGCGCGCACACACGACGCTACCACCAATCAAGTCACTCCTTCTCCAAGAGTAACTGCAGCCAGGTTGGTCTCGCGGATCGCCTCTCCGCTTCTTAATTGATTGACAACGGCCGAAATCCCGCTCCAGAGGATTCTGATCCAGCCGGGATGGATACAAAAAGGCGGACGCTGTGTGTCGGGGTCACACAACGTCCGCTGCTACAGGTGGAAATGCTTGGCGGGTCACTTAGCGCGTGACCCGCCTGCGTTTCCTGCAACCTCATTGTAACAGGGAAGGCCCAAACTTACAATTGCGTAATTGTGCGCGAATTGCGGTTGGGTGCCCCCGGACCGTTGAATGTCAAAGATTATGCAGGCCGCGCGCCGTCCGTTGCGACGGTGCCGCGGCCTTCTTTGTGTTCTTACGTGTTCTTACGCGTTCCCCGTGACAGCGTCGGCGCGGAGGTTGGCGAAGTGGCTGAGGAACTGGTGGGAGAATTGCGCGGCGATTTCGTCCATTGAGACCGGTGTTTCGAGGATTTCGCGGAGGGACGTGACGGGACGCTCCTGGATGCCGCAGGGCACGATGAACTTGAAGTGATCCATGTTTGGGTCCACGTTCAGGGCGACGCCGTGATAGGCGGTCCAGCGGCGGACCCGCACGCCGATGGCCGCGGCCTTGCCCTTGGCGTGCCACACGCCCGTGAGGCCTTCTTCCCGCCGGCCCTCGACGCCATGGCGGGCCAAGGTTTGGATGAGCGCCTCTTCCAGGGCGCGGATGTACGAGCGGATGGAGAGGCTGTAGCGGCGCAGGTCGATGATGGGATACCCGACGAGTTGGCCCGGCCCGTGATAGGTGACGTCGCCGCCCCGGTCACACTCGACCGTTTCCACGCCGGCTTCGCGGAGGGCTTGGGGATCCGCCAGGAGGTGGGTTTGCCGGGCCTCCCGCCCCAGGGTGATGACTGGCGGATGCTCCAACAGCAAGAGGGCGTCGGGCGCCTGTCCCCGGACGACGGCGTCCCAGCGCTCGAGTTGTATATCCAGAGCCTCCGTGTAGGGCACGAGCCGGGTGTAGCGGATGACTTCTATGCCGTCTGGCTCCGTCATGCGCTTTGGCCGGGCCGGGAATCGAGAAGATCGTCCAGCGTTTCCAAGGAGACCTCCTCCAGGGACGAAACGACGAGATCCGCCTCGGCGAGTTCTTCTCGTGAGAAGCTGTTGGTGACGGCCAGGCAGGCCATGCCCGCCCCGCGAACGGACTGTACGCCGGCGATAGCGTCTTCCACACCCACGCAGCCCGCGGGCTCGATGGCGAGGGCCTCCGCGGCTTTGATGTAGATGTCGGGCGCCGGTTTGCGCCGGGTCACCATGTCGCCGCTGATGAAGGCGTTGAAGGCCTCGATGGGGATTCCGGCCGCCTTCAAGGATATCTCCGCCTTATGGCGCAAGCTTGAGGTGGCGATGGCGAGCCTCCAGCCGGGCGCCGCGGCGGCCGCGTCGACGAGGGTCCGCGCGCCGGGAAATCCAATGTACGCGCCCGCCTCGATCCGGCGGACGAAATGGCGGTGGCGCGACTCGACGGCGGCTTCGGTGTCGATCGTCACGCCGTATTTCTCGGCGACGCCTTCCACGTACCGGTGAGGCCCCGTGCCGATGAAGGGACGAAAGTCCTCCACCCGCACGTCCGTCAACCCATACAGCTCGGCGAACATGTCAATGCTGGCTAAGGCGACCAAGGTTTCCGTGTCCGCCAGGAGGCCGTCCACGTCGAAGACAAGTCCCTTCATAATGACGCCTAGACCTCCACGCGCGCCGGCCTATCGACGCCGATCGCGTCCAAAATGAGCCGTTCCTCGGCTTCAAGGGTTTGCGGCTGTTCCGCCGACGCGATGGCGCTATCGGGATCCTTGAGGCCGTGGCCCGTTAGCGTGCAAACCACCCTGACGCGCGCGCCCTGCCGGGGCGCCGCGCCCGTGAAATAGCCTTCCCGCGCCAGCTTCGCCAGCCCCGCCACGCTGGCGCAACTGGCCGGTTCGGCGAAGACGCCTTCCGTGGACGCGAGCAGGATGTAGGCCTCGCGGATGGCGTCGTCGCTCACCATGCCGATGAGCCCGCCCGACGCGTCGCGGGCGTCGATGGCGCCGTCCCAGCTCGCCGGATTGCCGATGCGGATGGCGGTGGCGAAGGTGTCCGGCTGTTCCACCGGCTTGCCCAGGACGAGGGGCGCCGCGCCTTCCGCTTGGAAGCCCAGCATGCGCGGCAGATTGGCCGCCTTGCCTTGGCCGTGAAACTCCTTGTAACCGCGCCAATACGCCGTGATATTGCCGGCGTTGCCCACGGGAAGGACGTGAAAATCGGGGGCAAAGCCATCGAAATCGTCAATGATTTCGAAGGCGGCGCTCTTCTGGCCGTCAATGCGGTAAGGGTTCACGCTGTTGACCATGGCGATAGGGTGCTTCTCCGTGATGGCGCGCACCAGCTTCAGCGCCTCGTCGAAGTTGCCCCGGATCTGTATGACCTTGGCGCCGTGGACCATGGCTTGGGAGAGTTTCCCAAAGGCGATCTTGCCCTCGGGAATGAGGACCGCGCAGGTCAGCCCGGCCCGGGCGGCATAGGCGGCGGCCGAAGCCGAAGTGTTGCCCGTGGAGGCGCAGATGACGGCCTCGTAGCCTTCTTCCACGGCCTTTGTGATGGCCACGGTCATGCCCCGATCCTTGAAGGAGCCCGTGGGGTTCAGCCCCTCGAATTTCAGGTAGACGTCCAAGCTGGGGTCCACCGCCGCGCTCAGACGCCGGGCTTGGATCAGGGGGGTGGAGCCCTCGTTCAGGGTCACGATGCACGTGCTGTCTTCGACGGGCATGTGGGCGCGGTAGCGTTCGATGACGCCTTGGTTCAGCATGTCGCCATGGCTCTTCTGGGTTGTGGGAGGGCGCTATGCGCCGCCCCGGCTTCGTACATGGAACGCGTTGAGAGGGAGGGGCTCACTCGGCGCCCGCTTCCAGCACGCGGATCATCCGGGCCGCGCGGTTCATCGCGTCCATCTGATTGATGCGGTCCAAGGCGGCGCGCAGGCCCGCCTCCTTGGTGTGGTGGGTCATGAGCACGACGTGGACCGCTTCGGATTTCCGGCTCTCGCGTTGGATGCACGAGGCGATGCTGACCTCGTGCTCGCCCAGGATGGTGCAGACGCGGCCCAGGACGCCGGGCTCGTCCCGGGTGGTTAGGCGCAGGTAATACCGGCCCATAAGGGTGTCCACGGAGCGGATGGCGCGCCGGGGCCCGTAGACGAAGGGCGGGGGCGCCTTGGCGCCGCCGCGCCGGCCGATGTCGATGATGTCCGCGACGACGGCGCTCGCCGTGGGCAGCCGGCCGGCGCCGCGCCCGTAGTAGAGGGTGGGACCAGTGATGGCCGACTCCACGTAGACCGCGTTGAATTCGTGCCGGACCGACGCGAGAAGGTGGCCCTCGGGCACGAGGGCGGGGTGGACCCGCGCCTCAATGGCGCCGCCTCCGTCCTGTATGACAGCCAACAGCTTCAGCGCGTAGCCCATTTCGTGGGCGTAGCGGATGTCGGCGCTCGTCAAGTCGGTAATGCCTTCGACGGGAATATCCCCGAGATCGATTTGGGTGTTATAGCATAAGGACGCGATTATCTGGCATTTATGCGCGGTGTCGTGGCCTTCCACGTCGAGGTCCGGCGGCGTCTCTGCGAAACCCTGCGCCTGGGCCTGTAGAAGGACCTCGCCAAACTCCAGACCTTCATGGGTCATCCGCGTCAGAATGTAGTTGCATGTGCCGTTGAGGATGCCGTACACACGGTGGATAGCGTTCGCGGCCAGCCCTTCGCGCAGGGCCTTGATGATGGGAATCCCCCCGGCGACGGCCGCTTCGTAGCGCAGCTCGGCTCCGCCGCCCAATGCCGCTTCGGTCAGCTCCGGGCCCGCGTGGGCCAGCAGCATCTTGTTCGCCGTGACCACGCTCTTGCCCTGCTTAAGCGCCCGGAGGATGAAGGTTTTTGCGGGCTCCAAGCCGCCGATGAGCTCACAGACCGTATCCACCTTGGGGTCGTCAATGAGCTCTTCCGCGTTGGCCGAGACACGGACGCCTTTGAGCGGATACTCCGCGAGGGCCTCCGTGTTGGTGTCGGCCACGTGGACAAGCTCCGGATCCACGCCCGTCCGGGCCTCGATGTCAGCCTTGTGTCCTAGCAGCGTCTCGATGACGCCGCCGCCAACCGTTCCGGCGCCAATGACGCCAATTCCCAATGACATACATGCTCCCCTGATTCGCGCGGGCCGTTTTTCCTCCCGGAAAGGCGCCGGAGAGGCGTTCCGTGGGGGTGACTCTTGGGCCGCCCCCGGCGCGGGGTTGGCCGCCCTACAGCGCGGCCCGGCGGCCTTTTCCCGCGATTCCCCAAGAAGTACAGACAGGCGAACGCCCCGGAATCGCCTGTACTGACAGGCCCGGACGCGTCCGTTGGGCCATGGCGTCAGGATTCCAGGACGCAGAGCACGTCCCCGCTCTTTACCTGATCGCCTTCGTTCACGAGCCGTTCGGCGAGCCGTCCCGCCGCGGGACTCGGCACGCTGAAGGCCGCCTTGTCCGTTGTGAGTTCGATAAGTTCGTCGCCCTCGGCGACTTCCGCCCCGGGCTCTACCAGCCAATGAGATACGGCCGCGCCGTCGTTCGCGTCTTCGCCCAGGTCGGGCAGGGTAACCTCGTGCCTCACAAAGCAGCCCTCCTTGGCCCTTCAAAGCGTTGCCGGGCAAATTCCGTCTTCATCAAGTCTTCGGATCGATAGGAGCTTCGCACGAAGGGTCCGGCCACGGCGAATTGAAAACCGAGATCGTACGCCATCGTCTCATAATGCTTGAATTGGTCCGGGTGGACGAACTCGGCCACCTTCCGCTGTTTCGGCGTGGGGCGGAGATACTGTCCCATACTCACCGCCTCGCAGCCGTGATCGAGCAGGTCTTGCAGCGTGCCGCGCACTTCGTCTTCCGTCTCGCCATGGCCGATCATGAAGGCGGACTTGACGATGACGGGCGGGTTGTGGCGCGCCGCTCGCTCCAAGACGCCCAGGGCCATATCGTAGGTGTAGCGTTTGCTGCGGATTACGGGGTACAGGCTTTCGACCGTTTCGATGTTATGGCCGAACACCT
>SLHB01000314.1 GCA_007136375.1 Candidatus Hydrogenedentota bacterium | reverse complement strand
GAACTCAGTGGCGGAAGTGGACGAAGACGCGGCCGAAGTTCTTGCTGTCCTTCTCCACGCGGTGGTACAAGCGCTTGATCGCCGGTTGCTCCAGAAAGCGGAGCACCCGTTTCTTGAGCTGACCGCTGCCTTTCCCCGGGATGATCTCGACCATGGGAATGCGCTTTTCCACGGCTTCCTCGATGGCCTGCTGCAATGCGTCGTCGATCTTCCCGCCCTTGTTGTAGATGTCGTGCAGGTCGAGCTTGAGTTTCGCCATGTTCCCGCCCGTCCTCCCGTGCGTTCGGCGCACCGCACGCCTTCCCGAAGACCCGTTGGTGTTGTCCGCCGTGTCCACGCAGTATACGCGCTGGACGCCGCCGCGCCCAACGAAGCCCGCGGAGCCGCTGTAACCCTTGACATGCGCGGGGTTTCCATGCACACTAAGCGCGCCCTCTCCCCCGGCGAGCCGCGCGCCTCACGGCATCGGCGCGCGCCGGGCCAAGGGCGCTTCAGGGGACCGAAGCACGGCAACCACACACCTGCAAACGGACGCTGGCGATCCGCCAGAACTGGGGAGGCTGAAGGGCATGAACGGAGACCCATCCGGGGTACAGTTCGACATTGGCAAGCTCGTGGGGAGGGCCTGGGAGGCGTTCACGAAGAATGTCCCCGCCATGGTTGGAGGCTTCGCCATCATCGCGGCCGTCGGGATCGCCATCCAGTTCCTCATCCCCATTCCGATTGTGAACCTGCTGGTGGGCTGGGTCATCACGGGTCCGCTCGCGCTGGGCTACTACGCCGCCGCGCTACGCTGCGCCCGGGGCGAAACCGCGGCCATCGGCGACATCTTCAACGGCTTTCAACGCTTCCTCCCCGCCGCCATGGCCATGGTGCTCATCTCTATCGCCACCACCATCGGCGCCGTGTTGTGCATCCTGCCGGGTCTTTTCATCGCGCTGCTCTACATGCTCACGTACCTCTTCATGCACGACAATACGCTGGACTTTTGGCCGGCGATGGAGCGCAGCCGGACGGCCGTCATGGCGAATCTTGGCCAATGGCTCCTCGTGTTCTTGACGTTCGTGATTCTGATCATCGTCGGGATCGTGCTCTTTGGCGTTGGCGTGCTGGTGACCGGCCCCTTGGCGGTGTTGGTTGTGGCCGCGGCCTACGAGCAGGTCTATGGCGCGGGCGGCCCGTCGCCGGACGGAGCCGAACCCCTCATCGAAGCGTAAGCGGCAATCCCGTGTTCCGGCGGCCCGCCCGGCCGCCGGAACGCGGCCACCATGGGACAACGCCCGGCCCAAGGGCGGGCGTGTGACACGATGCGCAAAGGGAGACCGATTTACTCTTACCGTAGGGCCGTTCCGGAGCCGAGCGCGCCCGCGGGGCGGCGGCGTTGGCCCCGGCGGACGGCGGCGCTCCTTCTCTTCTTCGCCTTCTTGGCGCCGGCCGGCGCGGCGGGCCAAGCGGCCATGGCGGACCCCTATGATCTGTGGTCCCATGTGACCCTCTACCGCGACGAATGGGGCGTCCCGCACATCTACGCCGACAACGCGCGGGCCATGGCCTTCGCCTTCGGCTACGCCCAAGCGGAAGACCATCTCGAAGGCATGTTGCTGGCCTACCGCATGGCGAACGGCCGGGCCTCCGAAGTGTTGGGCGAGAGCTACGCGGAATCCGACGCCTTCTCCATCAAGATGGGCCACGCTCAGTTGGCCGAGCAGGTGTGGCCCCAGGCGGACCCCATAACCCGGGACATTTGCGAGGGCTTCGCCCTGGGGGTTAACGTCTGGCTGGCGGAACACCACGAGGAGGCCCCCTATTGGGCGGAGGGCGTCCGGCCCCAGGACATTCTAAGCCTCTTCCACGCCTACCTGACGAGCTTCGCGCCCTTTGATCTGCCCGACGCCTATCATCGGCCCCGGGGCACGCCCTCCGCCAACGCCTGGGCGGTGAGCCCCATCCGCTCGGCGACGGGCGAGGCCATGCTGGTGATCAACCCCCACTCCGACTACACGAGTCCGTTCCAGTGGTACGAAGCTCATCTGGCGTCTCATGACCTTGGGTTGAACGTGGCGGGCGCCACGCTCTTCGGCATTCCGGTCATCATGCAAGGCCACAACGAGGCCCTTGGCTGGGCGCTGTCGCCGAATGATCCGGACATTGGCGATCTCTACCTGGAGCCCTCTCCTCAGTTCGCCCGGAATCCCGCCCAGATTAACCAGCCCGCCATCGATCCGGAGTTGGTGTACCAGATGCGGATGCTCGCCAACACGCGGACCTTCTATGTGCGGACGCCCCAGGGCATGCGGGAGCGCTATGTTCAGCGCATGGACACGCCGCGGGGACCCGTCATCGGCCGGCATCAGGGCCGGACCGTATCCTTCAAGGTGGGGGGCTACCACGACTTCGGCGCGCTGCGCCAGCTCGTTGAAATGGGCCGGGCCCGGAGCCTGGTTGAGTTCCAATCCGCCTTGGCCCTTCAGCAATTGCCGGCCTTTCACGTCGTCTACGCGGATCGTCTGGGCAACATTTTCTATTTGTACAACGCGAAGGTCGGCGCGAAGTTTCTTGGAAATCGGACCCAACAACCGGAGAACCCGGACAATCCAAACGGGAATCAGCAGCCCGAACTCGTGAACTGGCGCGAACCCGTGCCCGGCGGCGATTCACGCTACGCCTGGGGCCCCGTCGTCCCTATCAGCGCCCTGCCTTCCGTGCTCAACCCGCCGTCGGGCTACATCCAGGCGAGCGGCACAACGCCCTGGACCGTGACCCAGAACGCGGGCCTGAATCCCAACGACTGGCCCTACTGGCTCGTGCGGGACCGGGACAGCTTCCGGGCCAAGCGAGTACGCAAGCTCCTCGGAATGGGCCCGCGCTCCTTCCACGATATGCAGTCCATGCTCTACGACGTTCTGGCGCCCTTCGCCGCCGAGGCCGTGCCCCACCTGCTTAACGCCGCGGAGGCGCGGCCTGAGTTGGCCGCCTCGGTCCACCCCGATGTGCCCAACGCCCTGGAGATTCTGCGGCGATGGAATTTCGTGGCGGACTCGGACAGCGTGGGCATGACCTTCTTTCATTGTTGGTGGCAAGCCTTGGAGCGCATGGCGCCAGCGGCGTTGTTGGAGGAAGGCCGTATTTACGAAGCAATCCGCGGCAACGCGCCAGACATGCAAGAGCTCTCCCTGCGGGCGGCGGGCGAGGCGGCCCGCATGCTGCGGAATCACTATCAGTCCCTCAACGTGCGCTGGGGCGACTTCCAACGCATTCAGCGCGGCGACATTGATAAACCCCTTGGCGGCGGCATTGCGGGCGAACCCGTCTTCGCCGCGGGAGGCGCCGGACCCGATGGGAACGGCGGCGTCTGGCCCGTGCAGCGGGGCTACGGTTTCGCCATGGTGGTTCGCTTCGGCGACGAGCCCCAGGCCGTGAGCGTCCTTCCCTTCGGCGTCTCGCAGCGTTCCGGTTCGCCCCACTACGCGGACCAGCTTGAATTGATGACGGAACGCCGGTTCAAAACGGCCCGGTTCCGCCACGAAGATGTGCAGCGGGGCGCGCGGCGCGCCTACGGCCGGACACTCTTGCTCCGTCCCCAGGGGATGGAGGCGCAGTTTGTGATCCGGGCAGGTCAGCCGATCCAGGCCGGTCTGGAGTCCACTATCCGGGCCCCCGAGCCGCTGCCCGGCGGCCTTGCCCCCTTCACGGTGTTCGCGGAGACAGAAATCGGCCAACCCGCCGCGCAGGTCATGATCGAGATTGACATCTATATCCCAGAGAGCATCGTCGACGACGAGCATTTTTCCTTCCTCCATCTGTGGCGCCTGTCCCCGGAAGGTGAATGGGCTCCCGTGGAGATTCAGGAACAGCAGCCGGGGATGCGCACCATTAGCGCGAGAGAGCATAGCCCAGGCGTTTACGCCGTGCTCGGCCCGGAGCAGTTCCTCCGGCGGCAAGCCGGAGACGCCCCGCGGCCCCGAGGCCACATTCCCATGGCGCCGGACTTCGAATCGCCCCTATTCGGTCCGCAAACCGAGCCCGAGTATCCCGTGGACCAGGACGAACTGGACCCGCCGCTGCTCCAAACACTGCGGCCCGATCAGTCCTTGCCCTGGGAAACGGCCTTGTTGGAAGACGCTGGCGTGGAGCGGCCCGAAACCCCTGCGCCAGACGCGGCGGAAGACGGATCGGAGCCCATGGGCATCGTTCCAGCCGAGCCGCCGGCGGATCCGGACGCGGCGCCCTCCGTCACGTACACGCCAGGCGGTCCCATGCTCTCCGCCGATGGGGACGAAGCGCCAGACCCCGCGGACTTCCTGCGGGCGGATCCCGGCGCCTTCCCCGCGCATCCCGCCGGAGAGCCCGGAGCGCCGGGACCGGAGATCCCGCCTGGCGTCGCCGGCGACATGCCCCGGCCCGGGGAGCCTCAACCCCAGCCGGAGCCTGAATCAGAGGTCTTGACCCAAGAGCCCGCACCTGCGGAGCCACCAATTCAGCCCGCGGACGAGCCCGACGGGGAGCCGGTCATCATGTACGAACGTCCCGACGGCGAGGCCCCCGCCGGTCAACCCGCCCGCCGATTCGAGATGACCGGGCCGCCGCCCGCTCAGGACAGCGCCTCGGAGCAACAGGCGCGGGAGCAGCAGCCCCGGGGAGGCGCAGAGGGCGCGGAGTCCGGCCTTAAGGCCGCCGGCCCCATGGACTGGGGCCGATCCGTTCATGTGCGCGGACCCGGCAACGAGGCCAGCTTCCACGTCGAGGCGCCGTCGGCCGTGCAGGCCCGGGTGGGAATCCTGTCAGCCCCCCCTGCTCCCTTGCCTAGCGGCATGCGGGCCTACTCCGAGTACATCGCCTTGATTCGTCAGCCGCAAGTCAGGGTTGAAGCCGCATTGACGGTGCGCCTGCCCCGGGAAGCCGCGGAGAGCGGGCCCGCGGACGAACTGCGCCTCTACTATCACGATAGCCAAGGCGGCTGGCGCGAAGTGGAAGGACAACGCTTCAACCCCGAGACCGGCGCCTTCAGCGCCTTAGGCGGGCGGGCCGGCGTTTACGCCATCCTGGGACCAAGCTGATCCAATCGAAACCCTGGCGCCGCCTTGGCGCCTGCTGACCACGGCGCTTCATGACACCCACTCACGACCACCGGGCGCGCGCCGTCCACCGGAGGAAACCGTCCATGTCCCATGTTGACCAGACCGTCGAGCACATCCGGGCCAACCATCCGGCCAGCTTGGAGCAGCTCACGGAACTGCTCGCCTTGCCTAGCATTTCAACCCTGCCGGAGCACCGGAACGACGTCCGGCGAACGGCGGAGTGGCTTAAGGCGCGCCTGGACGCCGTGGGGATGGAGCGGACCGCGATTATGGATACACCGGGCCACCCCGTCGTGTACGCCGAATGGCTTGGCGCGCCCGGCGAGCCCGTCCTTCTGGTGTACGGACACTATGACGTGCAGCCCGCGGACCCCATCGAGGAATGGTCCGCCGACCCGTTCTCGGCCACGACCCGCGG
>SLHB01000395.1 GCA_007136375.1 Candidatus Hydrogenedentota bacterium | reverse complement strand
TCCCATGTTGTAGGCGTGGGTGAACGTGGTCCCGCCCTGAACCAGACGATCGAGGTTCGGGGTATGGATCTCGCTGTTGCCCAGGGCCCGCAAGGCCTCAAAGTCCTGGTCGTCGGCGAAGATAAAGACGAAGTTGGGGGGCGCCGCGTCGTCCGCCTTCGCCGCGCGCGGCCACGCGCAAGCCGCCGCGCCCGCGCCCAGTGTGGTCAAGAACGTCCGGCGGTCCATACCCCTTGCCCCGGATTCCCTGCAAGCGTCGCGCATGTGAACTCTCCTTCCAAGTACGACAGGCCGCCCGGCGGCCGCGGTTTCCCCGGAAATGTGGGGGACTGATTCGGCGCCGGCTATAGGGCCTGGAGGCCCTCCAGCACGGATTGGGGCGCATAGAAGGCCGTGCCGTGGCGGGCGCCTTCGGGCATGTGGACTTGGTCCGAGATGTCTTCCCAGTCCTCCAAGTCTCCGGATTGAACCGCGCCCCATTCGCCACGGCGGTACTTGTCGAAGTAAATGCGCCAGAGGCCGTTGATCTCAATGGGCGCGGGGCCTTCGCACCAGTAGTCGCCGGTGATCGGTTCGGTGGGATCGCTCCAGGGGCCCGTGGGCGTGTCCCCGAAGGTCAGAAACAAGTGCTTGGCCTCGGGTTCGAGGGTTTCGTCCTTGACCACCATGGCGTAACGGTCTTCGCTGGGTCTGAAGATGGCCGCGTCAATGACCTGGAAGCCGGGGTCGTACATGAGCTCCGCCTGGCTGATGTCTTCGAAGTCCGTCGTGGTGAAATAGTACTGCCGGTGGTTGAGGTCGCCGTGCCCCATCCCCAGGGTTTCGGGATAGAGTCCGTGGACGGTGGACGCCCACACGACGATGAACTGGCCGCCCTCGCTGTCGTAGTAAAGCTCCGGCGCCCAGCAGTTCTCTACGTCGTCCGGATCGATTTCGGGGTGGTCCTCAAAGACGTGAATGGCCCGCTGCTCGGACCAGTTGATGAGGTCGTCCGAATGGGCGTAGCCGATGGTTTGACCTTCCCATGAGGTGGTCCACACCATGTGAAAGGTCCCGTCTGGGCCGCGGCAGATGGAGGGGTCGCGCATAAGCTGGGACTCGCCCACTTCCGGGGGCAGGAGGGCTTGGCCATCGTTCAGCGCCTCGAAGACCAGGCCGTCGGCGCTATGGGCGAGGTAGAGGCCGGTTTCTCCGTTGCCAGTGAAGTAGGAGAAGAGGAGGGCGTCTCCGTCTTCCTCCTCCGCGCGGATAGCGCCCGGCCAGGCCCAAGCCGCCGCGCCCGCCCCCAGCGTTGCAAGAAAGCCGCGGCGGGACAATCCCGCGTTGGCGGTTTGTCCTTGGCGAGGCCGCATTCTGTCGAGTCCGTGGCCCGCCGTGTTCGTTCTGATGCGCGTCATAGTCTGTCTCCCCTGATTCAACGGGCGCGTGGCGCCGGAACTCCTTCCGCCGGCGTCGGCCCATCCCGATGGCGGCGCGTTCCGTGGCCCGCCGAAGCCGATGCTCCCGCGCCGCCGTTTCAGTCTACCCAACGCTCCCGGCCCGCTCAACACGCGGTGGCAAGCCGGCCGCCGGGACAGGCATAATACGCCGTTCCCACGCATCCGCGCCACGAATCCCACGGCACGCAACGAAGGGGCCATTCTGTGTCATCGCTAATGCACGCGCGTCTGGCGGCCATGATGTTCATGCTCTATTTCGCCGCGGGCGCGATTCTGCCGATCATGAGCCACTACCTCAAGAATCACTTAGGGTTCGAGCCATTCCAGGTGGGGGTGGTGCTGGCGATGCCGGCGGTGGCGGCCATGGTCTCGCCCTTCTGGGTGGCCCTTGTGGCGGACCGGAAAGTGAGCGCGGAGCGGCTTCTGGCCTTGTGCCAACTCGCCGCGGGCGGTTTCATGCTCGTCTTGGCGTGGCAGACAACGTTCTGGCCGTTCCTCTTAATCTACATGGCTCATGCCTGTCTGTTCATGCCCTGCATGGGCCTCACGAACACCGTGACCTTCCACCACGCCACGGACGGAAAGCGCCACTTTGCGCCTATCCGGGCGTGGGGCACGGCGGGGTGGTTCGCCGTGGCGTGGTGCTTTGGCTATTTCTGGCTGCAACGTAACGGGGACGTGGCGGAGAGCCGCTTGCCGGACGCCCTGTACGTTTGCGCCGCCACCTGCGCGATCCTTGGGGTCTACGCCTTCACGTTGCCCCGGCGCTTCAAGCCCCGGGACGAGCCGGAACCGCCCCGGCCCGCGGATTCTCTCCGCGTCTTTCTGCGTCCGGGCCTGCTCGTTCTGTGCGTCCTCACGCTCATCAACGGCGTGCTCATGCAGTTCTACTCCTACGGCGCGGGGCCCTATCTCAGCGCCGCGGGCCTTGGCGACGAGTGGATCCTGCCCGCGTTGAGCGTCGGCCAGCTCACGGAGATGGGGGTCATGGCCATCATGGCCTTCTGGCTCGCCCGCTACAGCATCAAGACCATCCTCGTGGCGGGCATGGTCATCCAGTGTTTCCGCTTCGGCATCTTCGCCATTACGGATTCGCCATGGCTGATCCTCATCGGCATCTCCCTCCACGGCTTCTGCTACGCTTTCTATTTCGTTACGGCCTACATCTATCTGGACAGCCATTGCAGACCGCAAGAACGGGCCGGAGCGCAGCAGGTCTACCACATCATCTCCGCGGGGCTCGGCATGCTTATCGGCGGGCTCTCCGCCGGCTGGGCGGGGGAATTCGCGACGGACGCAGCCACGGGCGCCTTGGACTACCAACGCTTCTGGCTCGTGGCCGTGGTCATGTCCGTAGCCGTCACCTGCGTCGCGGTGGCGTTCTTCAAGGAGGGGCCTCCCGTCGCGCGGGACACCGAGGCCGAAGGCGGCGCCAGGCCCAGCGAATGACGGCCCAGGACCATGCGCGAAGGGAAGGCGCCGCCGGCCGGAGAAATACCGGGGCCGGCCCTTGTGTTGAAATAAGGTTGGGCGTGGGCCAACGCGCGGCCGGACGAAACGGTTTCTAACTAGAATTTGACAGGGGCCGCAAACCGTGGTAAAGTTTCGTGCGGTTGACAGATCCAGGGCGAGCCGCGTCTCTACGGGGCCCGCCTTGCGCTGTTCCGCGGAGGATTCGCCGTTGTATGTTGTTGCAACACAAGGACTTGTGGATATCGGGCGGTCCGTCGGCGCGCAACGGCTGATCTTGCGTAAAACCCTCCGCGCCAGCAGCAAGTATGCCGCGCTAACCAGCGTTCTTGGGATGAGCCCGCCATTGCGTGGGCTGTTCAGAAAGGCGTAACCCCGGTAGTGCCAAAGTATTCCAGAGAACTCGTGGCGGAGGTTCTGGCCGCAACGGACATCGTGGAAGTGATTGGCGCTTCCCTCGACATGAAGTCCGCGGGCCCGGACCGGTTTGTCGCATTATGCCCGTTTCACAACGAGAAGACCCCTTCGTTCTCGATCAGCCGTGGCCGGCAAATCTACTACTGCTTTGGGTGCGAGCGCAGCGGCGACGCCCTGTCGTTCCTGTGCGATCATGACGGCCTAACCTTTCCGGAAGCGTTGGAGAAGCTCGCGAACCGCGCGGGCGTCCGCTTGCCCGCCGCGACCGAACGGGAAGACCAGGAAACCTTCCAGCGCAAGCAGGTGCGCGAACTCAACGCCTTCGCCCTGAGGCAGTTCCAGCAGATGCTGAACGATCCCATGCGCGGCGGCGACGCCCGCGAGTACCTGCGCGGCCGCGGGCTCCGAACCGAAACCGTCGAGGCCTTCGCCCTGGGCTATGCGCCCGACGGCTACGAGCATTTCCTTACGGCCGCGCGCCGGAAGGGCTACAAGGATGGCGTTCTCGAGGCCTCCGGCTTGGCGCGGAAAGGACAAAGGGGCGGGTCCTATGACTTTTTCCGCCAGCGCCTCATGTTTCCCATCCGGGACGCGGCGGGCCACGTCGTGGCCTTCGGCGGACGGGACCTGAGCGGCGAAACGGAAGCGAAATACATCAACACCCCGGAGAACGCCGTCTACAAGAAAAGCCGGGTCCTCTACGGGCTGTACGAAGGCCGGACCGCGCTGCGGCAGGCGCAAACCGCTATTCTTGTCGAAGGCTACTTCGACTTGCTCCGCTGCGTGGACGCGGGCATCCCAAACGTGGTGGCGCCTTGCGGCACGGCGTTGACGGAGGAACAAGCCCAAATTCTACGCCGCTATGTTCCGGAAGTGACCGTCGTGTTTGATGGCGACGAAGCGGGCGCGCGCGCCGCCCTGCGCGCCATCGCCATCCTCGTGGCCGCCGGGCTCACCGTGCGGGCGCTGAGCCTGCCGGGCGGGCAAGACCCCGACGACTACATCAAGGCCCACGGGGGCGCGGCTTTCCGGGAATTGTTGGCGAGCGCTCAAGATTTTGTGACGTTTTTCGTGGGCATGAACCACGCCCGCGCTGAAACCATCGAAGGGCGCGCCGCCGTGGCGCGAGAGCTCTTCGATATCCTCCACGGGCTGAATGACGCGCTGCGGCGCGAACAATACATCCAACAGGCCGCGAAGGCCTTGGGCGTCCATCCCTGGACGTTGCAACAGGAGTACGCCAAGGAACAACGGCGCCAGGGGCGGCGGCAAGCCGCGCGAGAAACCCGGGACGGCGAAGGCGGAGGTGATTCCGCATACAAGATGACCGAAGACGACCGGATGTTTATCGCGGCGCTGCTGCAACACGCCCATTTGCGGGAAGAATGCGAGGCGGGGTTCGAACGCGCGCCCCTGCCTGGCGGACCCGTGGGCGCCGTGTTGAGTGGCCTGTTCGCCCATGGACCGGACAACCTGAGCCACTGGCTCGAAGACCCCGCCGCGCGCCAGTTGTACGGAGCGGCCGCGGCCCATGACGCCATCGGCGAAGAACGGGCCGCGAGCGCCGTGCGCAAGCGCGTGCTCCGGCTGAAGAAGGAGACCCTCAAGGCGGAGGCGGGCCGGATCATGGCCGCCATCCGCGAGGCCGAAAAAGAACAAGACACCGCCAAGGTCCTCGCCTTGATGAAGGAAAAGGCCGGGATCCAAATTGAAATAGAACGGGCTGGCGCGGTATAACGCGGCCCGCCCGGACTCACTTTTTATAGAGAAAGAAGTAGTTCCAGGAACTCATACGGAAACGCAACGGCGGCTGCACGTACGTGGAAGTAGGGGAGGCGCAATGCTTTCAGAAAAGCCGAAACCATCTACACTCAGGGACGCGGAAAAGAAGAAGGCCCTTGAGCTGGCGAAGAAACAGGGCAAACTGACCTACGACGACCTGAACAAGATCGTCCCTGAAGATGCGACTTCGGAAGATATTGACGAGATCATGGTCATGCTCAGCGGCATGGATATCGATATCGTCGACGAACTCCGGGTTGACGCGGAAAGTCAGGAACTCAAGAAGCAGAAGGAAAAGCAAGCCCGGAAGGCCGAAGCCCGCAAAGACGCTACGCAGACCCGGCTTGAGCGGGCCGACGATCCCGTCCGCATGTACCTGCGCGAAATGGGACGGGTGCCCTTGCTGACCAAGGAT
>SLHB01000367.1 GCA_007136375.1 Candidatus Hydrogenedentota bacterium | reverse complement strand
GGCGGCGCCGCGAAGTCGACGCCGTCGTGGTGGCGCACGGAGCGGTTGAAGGGGTCTTGCCGGTACCCAAATTCGGAGCTTATCCGCGCTTGGCCGTGGTTGGTGGGCCAGATGGACGGCGTGCGGGCCACCTCGTCCTGCATTTCCTGCATGCTCATGACGAGATCGAGCAGGCTTTCCGAGCGCAGGTTGATTTCCTGCACCATGATGTCGGCGCTGGGGCGCGCCATGCCGTAGATGAGGCTGGCTGGCCGCGCCATGAGTTCGTCCGCGTCCGGCGGGACGCCGGAGAGGACGCTGGGGCCGCCGCCTCGGCCGTTGCCGTTGCCTCCGTTTCCGTTGCTGCTTGGAGGCGGCGCCGCCGTCGAGGTCCGGGGCGGCAAGCCGTGGATCTCGCGCACTTGCCGTTCAAGGTCGTACAAGGCTGTGAGCTCCGCCGTGATGGCTTCGTCCCGGGCTTCATACTCCGCGCGTATTCGGCGGCCCAACTCGGCCAGTTCTTCCTCGCCCAAGCCGGGGTTGCTCGCTTCCCCGTTGCCGTTGCCGGCGGGGGCGGGCTCGGATTGGGCCGCTTGCAGTTCAAGGGCGTGCTGCTCAAGCCGCTGAATCTCGTGCTGACTGATCTGGTGCCGCTTGAAAAAGAACGCGGAGCAAAAGGAAAGAAGCGCCAACACCAGGACCACTGTCCAGATTTGAAATCCGTAGACGTGGAGCGTGCTGGTGTTGCCTTGACCTTGCGGGATAACCAGCAAAGTCCATTTTCGCATGAAAGGAAGACCTCCAATCACCCCCGATTGGACGAGAAGAACGTGCTGTGGCGCGATGGGGGCGGTCCCTTGCCGTATGTTGTAAGGGCCTTTGGTTTTTTCGCGCGCGGCCCTTTCGCTTCCCCAAGCATGGCCGCCGCGCTAGGATGTGGATAGCCGGAACCCGCGCCAAGGTTCCGTTCGCAGGACACGGAGACTATAGCAAGCCTGGGGCCCGATGTCAAGGCGCCAAGGCCGTGGAAAGTCCGCCATGCGGCGCGTATATAGGGCTTTTTGGCAAGAGTTTTCCATCCGTGCGCAATATGTGGACAGGGCGAGACCTGGCGGCGGCCCAGGCGCTGCGCATCACGGCCCTTCTTGGACTTCCAGGCGCCGGGGTAAGTAGACTTGGGCCTCGGCGCGGCGTCCGGGTGGAAGGCCGGGCGGGACCGCGAGGGATAACAGCGGGAAGGAGGAGAGGCAATGGCGATACGTGTGGACGAGGGGTTGAGCGCGAAGGCTTTGGAGCCCGCTTTGAACCGTTTCTTCGAGGGAGCGGCGCCGAAGATCCGGGCGCTCAATGATCATTGGGATCCCGCCAAGGGTTCGCCCGTGTACACCTGGGAGGGCAAGTACACGACCCGCGGGTGGACGGAGTGGACCCAGGGCTTTCAGTACGGCTGTCAGGTCTATCTCTACGACGCCACGGGGGACGAGGCCTTTCTGAAGCTTGGCCAGGACAATACGGTCCGCTTCATGGCGCCGCACGTGAGCCACGTGGGCGTCCACGACCACGGCTTTAACAACGTGTCGACCTACGGCAATCTCAGGCGCTTGGCCTTGGAAGGACGCTTCGCGGCGTCCCCCGGGGACCTGTGCTTCTATGAGATGGCGCTGAAGGCTTCGGGCGCCGTGCAGGCGGCGCGTTGGTCGCGGGTCGCCGACGGAACCGGCTACATCCCGTCCTTCAACGGGCCCCACAGTCTGTTCAGCGACACCATCCGCTCTTGCCGGGCCCTGTCGCTGGCGCATCAGCTCGGCCATTGCCTCATGGGCGAGGGCGACCGCCGGATCAGCCTGCTGGACCGCGCGTTGGAGCACGCCGCCAACACGGCCCGTTTCAACGTCTACTACGGCGAAGGCCGGGACAGCTACGACGTGCGCGGCCGCGTCGTCCATGAGAGCATCTTCAATATGAACGACGGCGCCTACCGTTGTCCCAGCACACAGCAAGGGTATTCGCCCTTTACGACGTGGACCCGGGGCCTTTCCTGGATCGCCCTAGGGTATCCGGAGCAGTTGGAGTATCTCCAAACCGTTCCCGACGCGGAGCTGGAGCCCCATGGCGGACGCGGCGCCGTCGAGGCGATGATGTACAAGGCCGCGCGCGCCGTGGCGGACTTCTATCTCGCCAACACGCCCGTGTGCGGCGTGCCCTATTGGGACACCGGGGCGCCGGGCTTGGCGAACATGCCGGATCACTTGGACAAGCCCGCGGAGCCGGACAACCCCCACGAGCCGGTGGACAGCTCCGCCGCCGCCATCACCGCCCAAGGCTTGCTACGGCTAGGCCGGCTCCTCGGCAAGGACGGCCCCGGAAAGACGTACTACCAAGCGGGGCTCACCGTGGCCCGGACCCTTTTCGCGCCGCCGTACATGTCCGAGGACCCCAATCACCATGGGCTGTTGCTCCATGTCCAATACCACCGGCCCAATGGTTGGGACCGCGTCCCCCCGGGCAAGCAAGTCCCGCAAGACGAGTCGTGCATGTGGGGGGACTACCACCTCATGGAGTTGGCCGTCTACCTTCACCGTGAGATTCAGGGCAAGCCTTATCTCGCTTTCTTCGACCGGCAGTAGACCCGCGGGGAACCGGCGTCAATCCAGCGCCGGCCCAGCAGGCGCGATGGGCTCCGGCGCCTTCCCCGTGACGCGAAGGAACCAGCGCAGGCAGCGGTGGGGCCCGTCCACGGGCTCGACGAACATCATGGGGCAACTGCCGGGGATGACGTTGAGCCCCCGGTCCCGCGCCAGGGCCACGGCGTCGCTGGACACGCTCCCCGCGCCGAAGGAGCGGTGAAACCACACATGACGCACGCCCAAGGCCGTGCACTGCTCCACGATGGCCGCGCCCGCGCCCGGCGGAGTGGCGATCATGACGGCGCCCACGCCGCCTTCGATGGCCGCGAGATCGGGATAGGCCGGATCCCCTTCCACCTCCGTGGCGTTGGGGTTGACGGCGAAGACGGCGTGACCGGCGGCGCGCAGTTTCCGGTAGATGGCGTTGGCGGGCAGGCCGCCTTGACGAGAGACGCCGCACACAGCGATGCGCGGCTCGGCGAGAAAAGTGGCCACGGCTTCTTCAAGGCTAGGCATGACGCGGGCCTCCTTATACAGCCGCCGCGCGGCGGGGATGGAATCGCCTGGGAGCGCGGGCCTACAACGCGTGGACGCGGCGGCCTTCCACGCGCAACCGGCCCTCGGCGAAGAGTTGAATGGCGCGGGGATAAAGCTCCCGCTCCTTGGCCTGGACGCGGGCTTCGAGGGTCTCCGCCGTGTCGTCGTCGAGGACCGGGACGCACTCCTGCAGAATGATGGGGCCGTGGTCGTATTCCTCATCGACGAAATGGACGGTGGCGCCCGTGACCTTGGCGCCGTAGGCGAGCACGGCCTCGTGGACCCGCCGGCCGTACATGCCCTTGCCGGAGAAGGCGGGAATTAGCCCGGGGTGCACGTTCATGATCCGGTTCACGAAACGCTCGGGCACGGAGAGGAGGCTCATGAATCCGGCCAGGACGATGAGGTCCACGGAGTAGGCGCCGACCCGGTCCCACAAGGCCGCGTCGAAGTCCTCCCAGCGGGCGTAGTCCCCCTTGTGCACGGCCTCGGCGGGGATCCCGTTGTTCCGGGCCCGCTCCAGGCCGTAGGCGTCGCGCCGTGAACTGACCGCGCACTGGATTGTCACGTCCAGCTCGCCCCGGGCGATACAGCCCATGAGGTTTTCGAGGGTGGTGCCGCTCCCGCTCAAAAGAACCGCGCAGTTGATGGGCATGCCCGGGGATTCCCTTATCAAACCGCCGCCAATTCCGGGGCCCACACGCCCTCGTAGACCGACTCCGCCGGCCCCTCTTGGTACACGTTGCCGTCGTCCGCCCATTCGATGGTGAGCGCGCCGTAGACGAGGTGCACCTTCACGCGGCGGTCGACCCGGTCCGTCAGCATCGCCGCCAGCGCCGCGCCGCAGGATCCGCTGCCGCTGGCCATCGTGATGCCGCTGCCCCGCTCCCAGATGCGCATGTCGATGTTGCCGCGATCGCGTATGGAGACAAACTCCACGTTGGTCCGGTTGGGAAAGGCCTCATGCCGCTCGATGCGCGGTCCCAGCCCCGCGATCGGTGCCACCTTCGCGTCGTCCACGAAAAGGACAGCGTGGGGATTGCCAATGTTGACGCAGGTGACCTCCACGGTCTCGCCGCCTACGTGGAGGGGCTCATGAATGACTTGCCCTTCCGGCGGGCCCGCCATGGGGATGGCGCCCCGGTCGAAGCGCGGTTGGCCCATGTTCGAGCGGACGGAGGTCACGCGGCCATGTTCCGTGTGCAGCGTGACCCGGTTCGGCCCCGCCCCCGTGTTGATGATGAACTCGTCTGCCCCCGTCATCCGCCGTTCATACACGTATTTCGCGAAGCAGCGTATCCCGTTGCCACACGTCTCCGCCTCGCTGCCGTCGGCGTTGAAAATCCGCATGGTGAAGGCGGCGTCGCCCTCGCCCGGCAACACGAGGATGATGCCGTCGGCCCCCGCCCCGAGGTGCCGGTGGCTCATGCTCCGGGACAGGGCCGCGGGGTCGTCCACCGTGTGTTCGCGGCCGTCAATGAATAGGTAGTCGTTGCCGAGACCGTGCATTTTCGTGAAGGCGATGCTCATGAATTCAAAGAGTCCCCGGTTGCTGATGGCCGCTCCATGGCGGCGCTGATGAGCCGCGCCACAAGCGTGGCGTAGGGAATGCCCGCCGCCGCGGCGGCCTGCGGAAAGAGCGAGGTCTGGGTCATGCCGGGGATTGTGTTGATCTCGATCCACACGGGGCCCCCGCGCGTCGCGATGATATCACTCCGGCTGAAACCCCGGCAACCCATCGCCGCGTGGGCCTTCAACGCGATGGACTGGATATCCTCCCGTAAACTGTCCTCAATGGGCGCGGGCGTGATCTCTTCCGTCGCGCCCGGCGTATACTTGGCCCGGTAATCGAAAAAGGCGGAAGACACGGGGCGGATCTCCGTGACCGGCAGGGCCATCGGCGCCTGGCGCGGATCCACGTCCAGCACGCCGCACGTAAGCTCGCGGCCGTCCAGATACTGCTCGGCCAACACGGTGTCCCCATGCTCCAGCACGGCCGCCATCGCCTCGGCGAGACTCTCGGGGCCTTGCGGCATCGCCAGGCCCAGGCTCGAGCCTTCGTTCGGGCTCTTGAGCACACAGGGGAAGCCGAGGGCCCCTGTGATGCGCTGGCTCACGCCCCGCGGACCCGCCTCCCACTCCCGGCGCGTCAAGATCAGCTCCGGCGCCGTGGCGATGCCCGCGTCGCGCGCCAGAGCCTTCGCGCGGACTTTGTCCATGGCCACGGCGCTCGCCGCGCAACCCGATCCCGTGTAGGGCAAGCCCATGAGGTCCAACAGGCCTTGGATGCGCCCGTCCTCGCCATAGGGGCCGTGAAGGGCCAGAAACACGCAATCCACGCGGAGGCGGGCGAGATGGGCCAACGCCTCGTGCAGCGGTTCGGG
>SLHB01000158.1 GCA_007136375.1 Candidatus Hydrogenedentota bacterium | reverse complement strand
CGCGGCCGGAAGTTGCGCCAGTCGCCTGTCTCGAAGCCGTCGGAAGCCAGGGGCGCCGTCACGGGGATGTCCGCCCCCTCCGCTGGAAAAGCCATCAAAGCGCTCACCGTCGCAATCACGCATAGCCGCATCATGTGTGTCTTCTCCCCGTTCCGCTGTATGGGCGCTAAACTGGTGTGGACCGGAAACAGGCCCCGCCGCGTCAAGCTCGCAACCTATTCGTTGTGCGGAACACGATACGCAGGCGCGCCGGGCGGGGTCAAGGATGGGGAGGAGCGCCAATCGCCGGATAAGGACGCTCCGTTGAGCCGTTCACATTCCGTGTCCTTCGGGCTACTCCCTTCACAACGGGGAATCTGATTGTCCTCAACGGGTGGGCGAACCTTCCGGGTGCTCATCAGGTTGGTGAACGGAATATGTCGTCGACCGATCCCGAAAGCCCCCTTTGAAGAGGGATTTAGGGGGATGTAGTCCCGGCATCCTCACCCTAACCCGGCGATCCGGGAGGAGACGATACTGCTAAAGGGGGTCGAGGGAAAGTGCGGAAAGAACGGAGCGGAAAAGAGAAAAATGGTGCCGGAGAAGGGACTTGAACCCCCACGGGCTTTCGCCCACATGGTCCTGAACCATGCGTGTCTGCCTATTTCACCACTCCGGCACACAAGTGAATCGCTCGCCCGTATTCTACCCAGGCCTCCCATCGGTGTCAAGGCCGGCGACGAAAAACGCCCCGGCTTGGGCGGACCGGGGCGCGTTGAGGATGCTCCGTCAGGAGCACTAGCCTATGAACTATTCCCGGACGCCCGCGCGTGCGGGGGATCTCTTTCTCAATGGGGTGAGAAAATAGACCCATGTCCTGAAACGGTTCGGTGGAATCTTACCATGCGTCCGGCCGAATTCGCAAGGCGATCGCCAGATTTTGTCGAAAAAATGATTCGACATCGATGGTCTTTCGAGTGATTATAGTTGTCTTGTCCGCATATTACCTTGCTGAACCGTATTTCCTGTACGTAATTAATGATAATAACTGATCGCGAGGCCTCTGCCCCCCATGGGCCGCGAGATCCATGACCCGGAGCGCCCCGAAATCTCGCATTAGATAGTGACAAGCGGCCTTGGATGCAGGACGGTGTTGGCCGCGCCCACAGGTGCTCAGACGGGAAAGGGAGGACAGATCATGTATCCGCCGCCGTTTATCGTGTTATTTGTTTTGGGTGCGATGGCTATATTTGTCGTTGGCGGGCTTTGCGGCATCATCGCGCTGTCGAAGGTCGCGAAGTTGCGGAAACAAGTGGATTGGCTGAAGTGGACGCTCATTGATTCGCCGGCGAGTTCTGGGGGCAGGGAGCGCGCCGTTCAACCGGCGCGGATGCAGTCCGGGCCGCGGCCCACGCGCCCACCCGGAGCGGCCGGGCCTTCGCAACCGCCGCGGCGGCCCAGTCCCCCGCCGGGCGAATCCCCCGTCGCTTCTCCCCGTCCCCCCGCCGCCGGCGCGGCGCCCGCGGCGGGCAGCGGGCGCGCCTCTGGCCTCTCCTTGGAGATGCTTGTGGGCACGCAGTGGATGGCCCGGGCCGGCGTGGTGATGTTCCTCATCGGCTTGGCGTTCCTGCTGCGCTTCGCGTATGACCACGACCTTATCGGCGAAGCGGGCCGGCTCGCCATCGGTTGCCTTAGCGGCGCGGTATTGCTGATCGCGGGCGAACGCGCGCGGCGGCAGTCTTACAATGCCCTCTTCCAGGCCCTCATGGGCGGGGGGCTCGCCACGTTCTACGTGTGCATCTACTTCTCCTTCGCCGTGTACAATTTCACGGCTCCGGAGATCGCGATGACGCTGGCGGTTCTCGTCACGGCGGCCTCCGTGGTCCTCGCCGTGGCGTACAACGCCAGGTCCATCGCCATACTTGGGCTTATCGGCGGTTACATGAGCCCGCTGTTTCTCGGCGCCGGGCCGGCGCGCCCGGAAATCCTGCTCACCTACGTCTTCGTGCTCAGCCTGACGGCCCTTGGCGTCGCCTGCCATAGGCGTTGGCGAGCCGTGGGCTCCGTGGCGTTCGTGGGCGCGGTAGGGATGTACTGGCTGTGGTACGGCGCTCACTACGAGCCGGCCGAGATGGGCCTTGCCTTGCTGTTCACGACCTTGTTCTATGTGCTGTTCCTGGCGGTTCCGGCGGTTCACGGGATCCTGCGGCAGACGCGCCTGGGCGCCGAGGACTTGGTGCTGGTCGGCGTCAACAGCGCCGTATGGCTGCTGAGCTACTACGTCCTTCTCTACAGAGACCACATGGAGCTGCTTGGATTCATGGCCGTCGCGCAAGCGGTCATCATCTTTGGCCTGTTTGCGGCGTACCGGAGAGGCAACGCCGCCGATGTGACGGGCGCGCAGAGCATGCTCGTTGTGGCGCTTATTCTCGCCACTCTGGCCATTCCCTTGCAGGTGAGGGTGTATGGTTTGCCCATCGTGTGGGCGGCCGAGGCCGTTTTGCTGGCCTTCCTTGGGCTGCGCTACCAAAACAGGCTCTGTCAGTTGGCCGCTTTCCCGGTCCTGTTCCTGGCCATAGGAAGCCTGTGGCTCAACCTTCCGCTCCACACCGCTCCGTTCACGCCAGTGTTCAACGCGCCCTTTGCTTCGTGGCTTCTTGTGACCGCCGCGGCCGCGGCCGTCGCGTGGATGTTCCACCGGTGGGGCGAGAACCGGGGCGCGGCTTTGTTCGATGGGTTGCTCTCGGGCTCCAGGGATCTCCGGCCCCGCGAACTCGCGGCCTTTATCGCGTATTGCCTGGGCTGCGCCGCGTTGAGCTTGGAGGCCTGGACCTACTGGCAGTTCAACCATGCCGCCGGCCCGTACCGCGCTGTTCATCAATTCGACACGCTGATTCTCCTGTGGAGCATCATTCCCCTGGGGACGGCCGTGGTGCTGAGGCGCCTACGGATCAGCCGGTTCAACGCTTGCGTGCTCGGCGTGTCCGTTGTTGGCGTCATCGTGTTCGCCATCGGCATGTCCCAATACAGCGGGCAAGGGCGGTGGTTCACGGGAATGCCCGGCTTCTGGGCGCGCCTCGCCTTTCCGGCGGCGCTGTTCCTGATACTGCGCCTGATGGACGCGGCCCAGGACGCCGAGCGCCGGTTCATGGAGATTGCCGCCCACCTCGCGGTGACGGTTCTGGTGACCGCCGAATGCTTGCGTTGGACCCAGGCCGCGCCCTCCATCCAGCCGGAGATGGGCGTGGGAATCGTCTCGGCGCTGTGGGCCCTTCATGGCGTAATCTTGATTTGGCTCGGCCTTGTCGGGTCCGTGAAGGCGTGGCGCGTCCTCGGCTTTGTGCTGTTCGGCATGGCCGCGGGCAAGACCCTGTTGATCGACACGCAAATGATCTCCGAGGTGTACCGGGTTGTGTCATACCTTGGCATCGGAGTGTTGTTGCTGCTGGGCGGCTACTTCTATCAGCGTTATAGCGCCCGCCTCGCGGCCCTGACAGCGGAGAAACCGGAAGATGCGAGCCCAAACGTTACGCCGTAGCGCCATGGCCGCGCTGCTCGGCTTGGCCGTGTCGAATGCCGGCGCCGCCGCGGCGGACCGGCCCTTCGACCCGGCGGGCTGGGCGTGGCGGTGGCCCTTGACCATCGAATCCGGGGACGGCGGGTTCGCTCGCCTGCCCCTCACCGGCGAGATCGTGGACGTAGCGGCGCTTGACCAGCGGGATATCCGTATCGCGGAGGAGGGCGGCCCCTTGACGGCGCACCTGCTCCAGCAGCCCGGACAGGCGGCGCCCCGAGTGGTGGAACGTTCCGCCCGGCTCATCAACCGGAGCTATGTCGCCGGAGAGTTCGAGCGCGTGGTCCTCGATTTCGGGAGCTCCGTCGAAAAGGATCACATCGAGGCCAAGCTGTCCGGCCGGGACTACCGCCGCCGGGCCGTTGTGGAAGGCAGCGCCGATGGGGTGGATTGGGCCACCCTCGCGGATGACGCCCTGCTTTTCCATGTCTCGGCGCCGGGCGAGTCCTTCGTGGTGGACACAATCAGCCTGCCGCGCAACATCTACCGCTACTTGCGTCTGACCGTTTACGCCATGCCAGGAGAGGAGACGCGTTTCAGCATCGAGGGCGCCAGCAGCGCCCTGCGCCGGCCCGGCGTGGCGCCCGCGCTCTATGACGCGCCGGCCGCCTCGCAACGGGTTGTGACCGACGGGATGGCCAACGTAACCACCGCCGAAATCGACCTGAGTTACCGGAACCTTCCCATCGCGTTGATCCAAGTCGATGCCGAAGACCGCTATTTCTACCGGCCCTACGAGTTGTTGGGACGAAACGAGGAAGTCGTTGTGCAGTGGCGGCGGACGGAGACGGGCGAGCGGGAGGTGGAAGTTCCGGCGCCTTGGCGGTCCCTGGGGCGGGGCGTGCTGTACCGCATGGAAGACGAGGATGGCGTATTGCGCGAAGCCCTCGCCATCAGCGCCACGCGCGCGCCATACCGGTACCTGAAGCTCCGGATCCATAACGGCGACGACGCTCCTTTGACCCTTGGCGATGTTTCCGTCAAGCGCCACGCCTTCAGTCAGGTGGTCTTCGAATACGACCCGGAGAAGGAGTACGTCCTCTACGCTGGCAATCCAGTGGCGGGGGCGCCCCGTTTCGACTTGGCCCGGGCGGCCGGTCCGTCGTTGCAGGCGGCTCGATTGCCCGAGGCCGCGGCGGGGATCCCGGTTCGCATCGCGCCGGTGGAGCCCTTGCGGCCGTGGACCGAGCGGCATCGCGCCATCACATGGCCGGCGTTGGCCATAGCCGTGGGCGCGCTGTTCGTGGCCGTGTTCCGCGCACTCGCGAACTTGCCCCCGGAGCAGCCGGAGGCGGGTGGGTAGCCTTGCGGCCTACGTGATGACGCCGCGAAGGGCTTCCAGGAGGGCGTCCGTTTCTTCTTCCGTGCCCACGGTGATGCGCAAGCCGTGGGCAAGGCGGCGCGCGTCGAAGTGGCGCACGAGGACGCCTTGAGCGCGCAGGCCTTGGTACAACGCCGCGGCGGGCGGTTGGCCGCGCCATTCGGCGAAGAGGAAGTTCGCCTGGGACGGCGGCACGTGGAATCCCATGTTCGTCAACTCCCGGGTCAGGCGGGCCCGGGTTGCCCGGACGGCCTCCGCTTTCTCCCGCATCCAATCCCATGCGCCCATGGCCGCCACGCCCGCGCGCTGGGTCACGGCGTTGAGGTTGTACGAGTCCTTCATCTTCATGAGCTCTTGGATGATCTCCGGCCGCGCCACGGCCACGCCGAGGCGGAGGCCCGCCATGCCGAAGGACTTGCTGAAGGTGCGCATGACCATCGCATTGGGAAAGCGGCGCGGGAAGTCCATGCAGTCGTCCTCCGCGAAGTCAACGTAGGCCTCGTCGACGATGACGAGGCCGTCAAAGCCTTCGCAGAGGCGCTCCACGTCCGCGCGGCTTGAGCAGACGCCCGTGGGCGAGTTGGGCCGCGGCAGGAAACAGAGGGCGGCGGAGGTCTCGTAGAAGCTCTCGGGAAGCTGGTAGTCCGGCGTGAGGTCCACGAAGGCCGTGTTCGCTCGATTG
>SLHB01000358.1 GCA_007136375.1 Candidatus Hydrogenedentota bacterium | reverse complement strand
GAGAACATCGTCTTCCGCAACAACGTCATCGACGGTCTCGGCCGGGCGGCGGTGGGCGTCGCCATGTGGAGATCGGGCAGCGTGGGCGGCCGCGATATAAGGGACGTCCATTTCCTGAATAACACCTTTGTGAACACGAATCCCAATATCGCGTGGTCCACGGGAATACTGGGTCAGCAACAAGGCGGCCCGCCCTCGCCCGAGGGATTGGTGATCAAGAACAATATCCTGGACGGTCTTCGCGAGGACATCTCCGGCGAGATTGAGAACAACATCTACACCCGCGAAGTCGGTGATCGCTTCATGGGCGAAGGCTGCCAGGTCATCACCGACTGGCGCGAGATCTTCGTCGATCCGGACAACGGCGATTTCCGGCGCAAGGAGGGCGGCCCGGCCATGGACGTGGGGGCCGACATCCCGCCGCCAGACATGCCAAGGTGACGCGTGACGGGCATAAGCACGGACGCAGTAGGCGGCGTCGAGATTGGCACGGAGGCGCAGGGGCCAGCTAATCATCTGAAACAGGCGCCTTACGCTGGCCAGGCGTCTTGGTTGACCCAGTGGCGGGGGCGGCGGCCTTGGAGGGCGGCGATGATGTTGCCGGCGGCGATGCTGGCCATTTTGGCGCGGGTCGCGTGGGTGGCGCTGCCGAGGTGGGGCAGGAGCACGGCGTGGGGGCATTCGAGGAGGCGGGGGTGGATGGCCGGTTCGTTCTCGAAGACGTCGAGGCCCGCGCCGAAGATGGCGCCTTCGTGGAGGGCTTCGGCGAGGGCGGCTTCGTCCACGGCTTGGCCGCGGCTCGTGTTGATGAAGAGGGCGGTGGGTTTCATGGCCTGGAAGGCCTCGCGCCCGAAGAGGCCGCGGGTCTCGCTGGTGAGGGGGCAGTGGACGGAGAGGATGTCGGATTCGGCGAGGAGCGTCTCGAAGCCGACGGCCTCGGCGCCGATGGCGCGCTCGGTCTCCGCGTCCAGGGGCGTGCGGGTCGTGTAGATGACGCGCATGTTGAAGCCTCGTGCGCGGCGGGCGACGGCTTGGCCGATGCGGCCCATGCCGAAGACGCCGAGGGTCTGACCGTTCACGTCGACGCCGAGAAATTGTTGGGGGCCCCAGCCGTCCCATTCGCCGGCGCGCAGGTAGCGTTCGGCTTCGCCCGCGCGGCGGGCCGCGGCCATGATGAGGGTCCATGTGAGGTCGGCGGTGGCTTCGGTGAGCACGCCGGGGGTGTTGGCGACCATGATGCGCCGTTCCGTGGCGGCGTCGACGTCGATGTTGTTGAAGCCGACGGCGTAGTTGGCGATGACCTTCAGGCTGGCGCCCGCGCGGTCCATGACTTCGGCGTCTACGGGGTCGGTGAGCATGGGGAGGAGGGCGTTGGCTCCCGCGGCGCCTTCCAGCAGTTCGTCCCGGTTGATCGGCCGGTCGTGGGGGAAGACGTCGACGGCTTCGGCGCCGAGGGCGGCGCGGAGTTCGTCGAGGCCGTTGTCGGGGATGGGCCGGGTGACGAAGACGCGGGACATGGCTTGCGGGGCCTCCTTTCGGTAGCGCTGTTCGGCGCGGCCTGGGCTACACGAGGCGCCAGGCCTCTTCGAGGGCGCGCTTCGACTGGGCGATGACCAGTTCGGGCGATTCGCCGGGCATGGGTTTGACCTCGAAGCTGACAATGGGCCGGGTGTCCGGGGTGAGGTAGTCCATTTTCAGGAGCACGCGGAGGAACACGGCGAGTTCCTCCACGCCCACGCGGGTTCCTGGCGCGCCTATGCGGGGATGGTTGTCGCCATAGGCCGGATGGCTAGGGTCGTCCATGGCGCAATTGCCGATGTGGACATGGGTCAGGTATTCCTGGGCGAGCTCCAGGGCGTGGCGCGGCGTCTCGTGGAGGAGGGGCAGGTGGCTGAGGTCGAGGAGCAGCCCAAAGGAGGGCTGTTGTTGCCGGACGTTCCGCGCGACTTCCACGGCGTCGGTGGTGGGGCCGATGAGGCAGTTCTTGCCATAGGGGACCTGGTCGAAGGTCTCCAGGACGAGGCTCATGCCCTTGGCCTGGGCGTAGGCGGCGAGCTCCGTGAGCGATTCGGTGAGCAGCCGCTTGGCGACGGTGCGCTTGTCGCTGACGGGCCCGCTCAGGACGGCGGCGCGTTTGCAGCCGATCTCCGCGGCCCGGTTGAAGGCGCGCTTGAGCTTCGCGATGGCCTGGCCTCGCTGCTCCTGGGCCTCGTGGTTGAGGTCCAGCCCGCCGCCGAGGAGGATGGGTTGCGCGCCGAAGACAGGCTCCACGCCGGCCTGGGCGAAGGCGTTCCCCACGGCTTCCGCCTGGTCCGCGTCCTTGATGTGGGTGATCTCGATGGCCTCGAAGAAGGGATCCCGCAATAGGGGCGTCAGGGTTTCGAGGATGGGGCCCTCGCCGCCCATGCATTCGGGAAAGGCCATGAAGTGGACGAGGCCCACTCGCATGTAGTTGTGCAATGGCTCGTTCATGGCTGTGCTCCCGCGCGCCGCGAGTCCAGGAGAACGCCCGGTTGAGCGCCGCCGCCCGTTCTTGGCGGACGGCGGCGCCGCCGTGGCGCGGCTGTTATACGTCGTAGGTCGAGGCGGAGGTGGCGCCGCCGCGGCCGGTCCAATTCGTGTGGAAGAACTCGCCCCGGGGCTTGTCGACCCGCTCGTAGGTGTGGGCGCCGAAGTAATCGCGCTGGGCCTGGAGCAGGTTGGCGGGAAGGCGTGGGCAGCGGTAGCCGTCGAAATAGGCCAGGGCGGAAGACATGGCTGGCGCGGGGATGCCCATTTGGACGGCCGCCGCGACGGTCCGGCGCCAGGCCGGCTCCGCGTCCTCGATGGCCTTCTGGAAGAAGGGATCGAGCATCAGGTTGACGAGATCGGGCTTCTTCTCGAAGGCGTCGCGGATGCGGCCCAGGAAGACGGAGCGGATGATGCAGCCGCCGCGCCACATGAGGGCGATGCCGCCGTAGTTGAGGTTCCAGTTGTACTCATTGGCGGCTTCGCGCATGAGCTGGTAGCCCTGGGCGTAGCTGACGATTTTCGACGCGTACAAGGCCTGCCGCAGGTCGTTGACGAACTGCTTCTTGTCCCCCTGGAACGGTTGCGCGTTGCCTTTGAGTTGCTTGGCGGCCTCGACGCGCTCGTCCTTCAGCGCGGAGAGGCAACGGGCGAAGACGGCCTCGCCGATGAGGGTGAGGGGCTGGCCGAGGGTGAGGGCCTCGATGCCTGTCCATTTGCCTGTGCCCTTCTGCCCGGCGGTGTCGAGGATGAGGTCGACGGTGTGTTTGCCGCTCTCCTCCTTGTGGCCGAGGATGTCCCGGGTGATTTCGATGAGATAGGAGTCGAGCTCCCCTTGGTTCCACTCGTCGAAGACGCCGTGCATGTCTTCGTTGGTCATGCCGAGGCCATCTTTCATCATCTGGTAGGCCTCGCAGATGACCTGCATGTCCCCGTATTCGATGCCGTTGTGGACCATTTTCACGAAATGGCCGGCGCCGTCCTCGCCCACCCAATCGCAGCAGGGTTCGCCTTCTGGCGTGCGCGCGGCGATGCCTTGGAACATGGGCTTGACGTGGGGCCACGCTTCCGGCGAGCCGCCGGGCATGATGGAGGGCCCCTTCAGCGCGCCTTCCTCGCCGCCGCTGACGCCCGTGCCGATGAAGCGGAGGCCCTTGCCTTCCAGGTACTCGGTGCGGCGGATGGTGTCCGGAAAGTGGGAATTGCCGCCGTCGATGAGGATGTCGCCTTCGTCGAGATGGGGCAACACCTGGTCTATGAAGGCGTCGACGGGCTTGCCGGCCTTGACCATGATCATGATCTTCCGCGGTTTCTTGAGGCTGTTGCACAGCTCCTCGACGCTGTGGCAGCCCACGATGTTCTTGCCCTTGGCGCGCCCGTTCATGAAGTCGTCGACTTTGGAGACGGTGCGGTTGTAGACAGCGACGCTGAAGCCCTTGCTCTCTAAGTTGAGCACGAGATTCTCGCCCATTACGGCGAGTCCGACAAGTCCTATATCCATTTCAGCCATGATTGCGCAGTCCTCCCTGTGGGTTTGTTGGAAATGCGGATCAACCTCGTTCAAGGGCGTGGAGCCGCATGGCGGAAGGCTTCCGCCGGAATGCTCCCCCCGGAACCCTCCCCCGATGTGGGTTGCGCCGCGGCAATGGGTCGTTTGAGTTATGCCGCGCCCGCCCGGATGTCATGATATCCGGCGCGGCGGCCCTGGTCCAGCGCGGGCTAGCTTCGCAGCGCCTGCAGTTCGTAGGCCGGAAGCTTCTTGTCCGCGAAGATGGGCTTCATCCGCGCGAAGCGTTGACGGCCATGGACCAGGGGCACGCTCGGCCAATCCTCGCCGATGAGGGGCCGGGCGTAGCGGATGAAGTCATCCGTCACGTCGATCTTGTCTGGCGTCAGCCACTTCGCGGGGAAGGCGCGCTCCGAGTTCGCCACCTTCTCCAAGGGGACCTTGTCGTAGGTCACGTTGTAGATGTGGCCGGGGACGCGCAGGATGGTGGCCATGTAGCCGGTCTCGCCGGATTCCGCGATGAGGGCGGCCTGCTGGCCCACCTTGTAGGCTTCATCCAGATCTACGATGGAAGCGTAGGCGCAGGTGTCCCGCTGGTCCGTGCCGGGAACTTGACCCCGGGCCGCGCCGCGCGTGGCCAGGCCGCGGTCGTTGAGCATGGTGACGACCTGTTGGGCCACCGTCGTCTTCGATGCGCTGTACTGGACATGGCCGAAGCCGTCCCGCGTCGCGCCGATGTCGCCCACCTCGAAGCCTTCGCTGACGACGACGATGCAGCGGCCGTCTTTCTTGATCTGATCGTTGACGTGATCGCACATGGCCTCCGCCGTGACGCCCGCCTCGGCCATGTAGATTTGCAGGGGCATTTCGCGATCGGGGTCGGCCAAGCGGGCCGCGGCGGGGATGTAGCCGATCTTCCGGCCCATGGCTTGGAGCACCAGGACGGGATCCGCCGGGGAAGATCCCATGTTCTCTTCATTCGCGTTCTGGACCGCGCCCATCCAATAGCGCGCCACGCTGCCGTAGCCGGGCGTGTGGTCGATGAGCTTGAATTCGGTGTCGCCCACGTCGTTGTCGATGGTCTTGGGCACGCCGACGGCCACCAAGTCGAGGCCCTGATCCTTGGCGAGCTTGCTCACTTTGTTGGCCGTGTCCATGGAGTCGTTGCCGCCGGTGTAGAAGAAGTAGCCGACATCGTGGGCCTTGATGACGTCGATGACCCGTTGGAAGTCCTCTTCCTGATGGTCTTTCAGCTTGTAGCGGCAGGTGCCCACGGAGCCCGCGGCGGGCGTGTACCGGAGCAGCGCGATCTCTTCGGCGGACTGGGCGGAGATGTCGAGAAGCTCCTCCTTGAGAACACCCTCGATGCCGTGCCAGGCCCCGTAGACGGTTCCAAAGGTCTGGGAGAACTCCCGGCAGGTTTCGATGACGCCCCGCATGGAGCTATTGATCACGGGCGTGGGACCGCCCGCTTGCGCAACGATGACGTTCCTAGGCATGACTGATTCTCCTTCCTCTCCTTCCTGTTTCCGCGCGGAGGCGGCGCCG
>SLHB01000350.1 GCA_007136375.1 Candidatus Hydrogenedentota bacterium | reverse complement strand
GTAGCGGATGAAGCGGACGTGTCCGTCCATGTAGAGGACGTTGCTGCCCCCGGGAATGTGGTTAAAAGTGGATGTGTCGCCGGAATGGCCGATGAGGCCACTGAGATAGCCCTCTGCGCCGCCGGCGCCGGTCATGCTCCACGAGTCCCACATCACCGCGATACTGCTCTGGGCTTCCGCGCCGGCGCCCGGATTGTTGATGTCCGTGATGAAGAAGCGCTCAATGCCCTCGCGCAGACGCGGGTAGGTGTCGGGCAATGGGGAGCCATCGTCGTCGCGGAAATACACGCTGGGGTTGTAGAACCACTCGAAGTCGAGGTCGCGGCCCAGATCCCGCGTGCCCCGCTGGCGGAAGTGTTCGAGCATGGGCCACTCGGTTGGCGCGCCGCGCTCATGCAAGATGCTGCCGTCAATGAAGTCTTGGTCGTCCCGGTTGTCGAAGACCCAGTTGTGAGCCCGTTGGGCGGCGTCGCAGAATTGCGAGATGGTCCGGGTCGCATAGCCGATATACACGTACGAAATCGGGTGGGAGAGAAAAGCGTCTTGCGCCATGCGGGAGAATTGGTCCCGGAAGGGATCCTGTTGGACCATGCGGCCGAACTGCGCCTGGAGGTCGTCCTCGAATCCGTGGGCGTCCCCCGTCCGCCCGTCTGATGGGCACACCTTCAGGTTGATGTCCGTCCAGTAGTCCGGATGGAGCGCTTGACCCTCGAATCCGAACATCCCGGAATAGCCGTCAATGAAGTTGACCTGATTTCGCGGGTACAGTTCGCCCCGGTTCTCATTGGCGTACATCTTGAAGATGACCCCGAACTGCCGGAGATTGTTAGAGCAGCTTGCGCGGCGGGCGGCCTCCCGGGCCCGGGCGAGGGCCGGCAACAGGATGGCCGCGAGAATGCCAATAATGGCGATGACCACGAGCAGCTCGATAAGCGTAAACCCCCTAATACGGTCTTGCATGGCTGGCTCCTTTTTCGTTTGGCTGTAGTGTCAATCGGGAAAAGCTCGGCGACCGGTCTCTTCGTTGGGCATCCCTCCTTTGCGCTACGTGGCCGCGGACCCGCCTGTTCCGCAGCCCCGAAATCGTTTGCATATTTCAAGGCGTTTATTCAGAAACACAAGTATGTCATGTCGAGCTGTGAAAATCAAGAGGTAGCGCGCAAACAGCGCTTGCTGCGACAACAATGCGGCGGGCCTCGGTCCTGGCGGGCGGGCTATTTCCCCCAGGGTTTCACTTTTGCCTATAATGGAATCTCACGGTCACGCAATCATGGGTGAGACACGGCGCCGGGAGAAGAGATTTGAGAGGGTTATGCTTCGTTGGGAGTGTCCTGGGAGCCCTGGCTGGGGCGCTCCTGCTCTCGGGTTGCGCCGCCACGGGGATCCCGGGCGATCAGCCCGTGCTGCGGGCCAAGGACCAGGTGATGCCGGCGCTGGTGCATATCCAGCCGGTTCAGGAGGTATTTGCCCAAGGGCGGCGGGAACAGCGGCCCATCGTGGGCAGCGGCTTCATCATTTCTCCCGAAGGTTACGTTGTGACTAACGAACACGTCGCCGGACGCAGCGGCTATGTGCGTTGCGTGCTCTACGACCGCCGGGAGATGGACGCGGAAGTCATCGGGACGGATCGCTACACGGACATCGCCGTGCTCAAGCTCCAGACGGAGGGCGAGGCGTTGCCCTATGTCCGCATGGGCGAATCGGCCGCCCTGCAAGCGGGGCAGACCGTGCTGGCCATGGGAAGTCCTCTCGGCCTGTCGCGGTCCGTGTCCCGGGGCATCATCAGCGTGCCGGACCGGCATATCCCGGACCACGGGACGATGACGTCTCCGTACAACAATTGGATCCAGACCGACGCGGCCATCAATCAGGGCAACAGCGGCGGGCCTCTGGTGAACCTTCGGGGCGAGGTTATCGGCGTGAACGCCCGCATTATCGGCGGCGCGGACAACATCGGCTTCGCCATTCCCATCGACATCGCCAAGGAGGTGGTGGACGCGCTCATCGCCGATGGCCATGTGAGCCGAAGTTGGATCGGCGTGACCTTGCAGGAGATGCGGCGGCGCACGGACGACCCCGGGCAACGCGGCGTGGTGATTGGCGGCGTGGATCCCATGTCCCCGGCGCAGGAGGCTGGCGTCCTTCCAGGGGACATCCTTTTGACCGTCGACGGGCAGGCGGTGGACGCGCGCTTCGAGGAAGACCTCCCGGCCGTGCGGAAACGGATCGCCGACATTACGCCGGGTTCGGCCGTGACAATCCAGCTATTGCGGGGCGGCGCCGAGATCGACCTGGAAGTGGAGACCATGGCCTTGGCCGATCTGCGAGGCGTGGAGCTCGCTTTCGCCGAGTGGGGCTTCACCGCCGCCGAGGTGACGCCGGAGATTGCCCGGCGCGCCCAGCTTCCCGCGCCGCGGGGCGTGCTTGTCTCCGGCGTGCAGCCGGGCGGCCCCGCGGCCAACAGCGGCTTGCAGCATGGCGACATTGTGCTTGAAATTGATGAAGAACCTGTGGAAAACATGCGGGATTTCGAGGAGATGTACGCGGACCGCATCGAGACCGGTCAGCGTTTGGTGCTATTCGATGTGAAAAGCGGACCGCTCATGCGTTACGTGCTCATAGACCAGTCCGCCGTGGCCGGGGCGCCTCAACCTGGCATGGAAGACTTGCCCCCGGAAGAGAACGGCTTGATGAGCCCCGAACTCAATGGAGGTTTGGATGGGTTGGAATAGACTCGCCTTCGCGGCGGCGGCCACGTTGGCCTGCGTGGCCGCGTCCGCGCAATCCGGGGCCTTCGCCCAGAGTTTCGTGCGCGGCGTGTACGACGATCTCGCCCCCGGCTTGTGCCTGGTGTCGTACAACTACGAGGTGACCAACCCCGCCACGGGCCAGACGGCGCGCAACAGCTCCCACGCCCTCGGCGTTCTCGTCAGCAGCGACGGCCTGATCATGGTTCGTGGCCACATGGTGCTGGACCACATGACGCCCTTCAACATCCGTGTAGCCATCCCTGGGGAGAACGGCGACGCCCTGCTGCCGGCCCAAGTGGTGCGCAAGCCGCCCGACGTTAACGTCGTATTTCTCGAAATCCAAGGGGATCACGGCCCCTTTTCTTATGTCTCCTTCGACGGCGGTCCCGAACTCCAGCTTGGCGAATCCGTGTTGCTCGTGGGCAAGCTTGGGGAAACCCTTGACAATGTCAGCGCCATCGGGTTTCGGCGGGTGGGCGCCATCCTGGAGCAACCCCGGCGCACGTATGCGCTCGACGATCCTCTGCCCCTCGGCTATGTGGGCGCGCCGGTGGTCAATGGCGCGGGCCAAGTCGTCGGCGTAACGGGCTACGACTTGTCCCTGGGCGAGGGCGGCGACCTCCATGTGCGCAGCGGCCACCCCATCATCTACCAGAGCAACCTGTTCCAACGCTATATCGACGATCCTCACAGCGAACCAGAGGATGATCCCCTAGGCGATAGCTGGCTCGGCGTCTTCACGCAACCGCTGACCGACAACTTGGCGGAGTACTGGGACCTCCCGCCGGAGGGCGGCATCGTCATCAGCTCCATCGTCGACGGCTCTCCCGCGGCCGCAGCCGGATTCCAGCGCGGCGACGTCGTCACCCACTTCAACGGCGTGGCCGTGCGCGCCCGGCAGGATCGGGACGTGCTCGGGTTCACGGGGCTTATCCGCGCCGCGCCAACGGGGCCGCCCGTGCCGTACCGGCTGCTCCGCAACGGTGAAGTGGTCGAAGGCGAAGTCACCCTTGTCGCGCGGCCGCGCACCCACCTGGACGCCGAGCAATTCGAGGACGCCGTTTTTGGCATGACCTTGCGCGAGATCACCACGGATCTTCGTCTTGCCTTGAATCTGCCCCAGGACATCCAGGGCGTCATCGTGCAAAACGTGCGTCCTGGCGGCTGGGCGCAGCTCGCGCAGATCCGGCCCGGCGTGATCGTCATTGGCTTTGGCGGCCACCCCGTGACGAACCTTAGCGATTACCGGGACGCGGTGGAGCAAGTCTTGGAAGAGCGGCCGGCGGAAGTCGCCTTGTTCGGCCGCGTGGGGCAAGTGACCGGCTTCTTCCGCATCGAGCCGCGTTGGGACCAATATGACGAGCAGTAGCCTCCGCGGTCTTCAAGCCGCCCTCGTGTTCGGCGTTGCGGCGCTGGCCGGATGCGGCGGCGCGGGGGGCGACGTAGACTACCTCGCCGAGGCGGAGGCGTTGCTCCTCGACGCCCGGTGGGACGAAGCGATTCCGCTGTTGCGGGAGCATCTTCTGCGCAATCCCCAGGATCCCGGCGCCCATTTCTACCTGGGGCGCGCCTACATGTTCGGAAGCAGCGGCCTCCTCGGCCACGCCCTCGGCGAATTTCAAACAGCCCTATACTACTTTCACCGGGACGGCGGGGAGAGCCCCATAGAGCGCTTCTCCGACACGTACTTCGAGCTCGCCTGCCACGTGGAAAGCGCCAAGGTCTATCTCCAAATCGCCTTGGTCTTTCTGGAAATGCCGGAGCCGCCGTCTCAACTGCTCCACGCCCTGGCGGAATGCCACAGGGTGTTGGAGCGAGCCCGGGAGGTGGACCCGGAAGCCCCGGAAGTTCAGGAGTTGGAGCTGCATTTGACAACGCTGCGCGAAGAGGCCGAGGCCCGGCTCGGGCCGCCGGAAGACTGGCCCGAAGAGCACCGGGCGCCGCTTCCCGTACCCGAGCCAGAGCTGCCGCGGGATCGCGACCGCTTCTCCATCTAACGTCCGCCGCTTATTCGCGGCTCCCGCGGAATCCCGTGGCGAGGGCGTCTTCCGGCTTTTCTGCGCGGGCCCCATCCAGGGAGGCCGGGGCGTCAAGCGTCCAGGCGTGACCCGCGCCGCGTCCGCCGCCGACCCCACGATCAGACTCCTCAAGATCCGCCTGCTCCCGGTGATACGCCTGGATGGCGTCGTGGCCCGCGGGCAACAGGTGGAAGGGCGGAAACGCCAGCGCGCCGCCCACGAGAATGAGCGCGCCGGCCACGGCCGCCGCCACGACTTCCGGCCGCACCAACCTGCGCTGATCCCGTTTCCGCTTGAAGTAGCCGGTGAAGGGCTTCCAGTTGTACACCAGCAAATGCACAAAGGCGAGGAGCAAAGAGCTCAGCGCCGTGACCATGTGCAGCGACGCCCACTGGTCCTTCGCGAGCCCCAGCATGGTCCAACCGGTCTGCCGGGCCACGCTGCACTGGGGCGCGGCGTACAGGCATACGCCGGACACGGCGAGACCGAGAAAACTGACTGTCAGCACCAGCGTGACGACACTCCGAATTGAGAATCGCGCGGGCGTGTTCATGATGTCCTCCAAACCCGGCGTGCGCCGGAGTAAGATGATGCGTGTTGGGTATCGCGCCGCGGCCGCTTCGTAGCCGCCGCGCGCCCAAGAACATGCTGCAATTCTCGGGCCAACTCGTGGGCTCGGCCGGGACTTACGACGCCTTCCGGACGGATGGGCTTTTCGCCGGCAGCGGCGGGGGCAATGGACGTGAAACAGTAAAGAAAGGCCTGGAGACCCTCGGTGGCGTCTCCAGGCCCATCAAGCTCGGAAGGGCTCGGAAGGGTTAG
>SLHB01000060.1 GCA_007136375.1 Candidatus Hydrogenedentota bacterium | reverse complement strand
TTCGCCTGGAAGGCGCGGCGCGCGGCCTTGGCCGTCGCCGGTATCGTGGATTTCGACGTTCTCGACGCGGTGGACGAGTTTCTCGGGGCCGCGCGGCGCCTGGACTTGCGGGCCTGCGCCGGCCTGGAGACGCGCGTCTTTGTGCCAGAGTTCGCGTCCCGGGAAATCACCAGCCCCGGCGAGCCGGGCATCACTTACCACATGGCGACGGGCTTCACCCGGAGCGCTGTTCCCGGGGGCGCGTTCCTGGAGGAATTGCGGGAACAGGCCCGGCAGCGGACCTTGGGCATCATTGGCCGCGTCAACGCGGCGTTGAGCCCCGTTGAGCTGGACTTCGCCCGGGACGTGGCGCCGCTGACGCCCAAGGGCAACGCCACGGAACGGCATGTGTGCCAGGCCTATGAACTCAAGGCCCGGGAGATCTTCCCCGACGCTGGCGAGCGCGCTGCGTTTTGGGCTGAAAAGCTGGGGCTTACCGCCGCGGAAGTGACGGAAAAGGAGGCGGATTCGCCCGCGTTTCAGGCCGTTATCCGGTCAAGAATGATGAAACAAGGCGGGCCGGGATACGTGCCTCCAGACAGTGACGCCTTTCCCAAGCTGGCGGACTTCAACCGTTTCGCCCTGGAAGCCGGCGCCATTCCCACGGCGACTTGGCTGGATGGAACGAGTCCCGGTGAGCAGGCCTTGGACGAGCTGCTCGACTTGCACGAGGAAGTGGGCACGGCGGCCGTCAACATCATTCCCGACCGGAATTGGAACATCGCGGATCCCCAGGTCAAGCGAACCAAAGTCTGCAACCTGTACGAGGTCGTGGAGAAGGCGATGGATCGGGGCCTGCCCATTGTCGTGGGCACGGAAATGAACGCTTTTGGCCAGCGCTTTACCGATGACTTCTCGGCGCCCGAGCTCCAGCCCGTTGTCTCCGCCTTCTTGGAGGGCGCTTACATTCAATACGCCCACACGGTGATGAGCGCCGAAGCCGGGATGGGGTACTTGAGCCCCTGGGCGATGGAGGCGTTTCCCCAACCCCATGAGCGGAACGCCTTTTTCGCGCGGTTGGGCGAAGCCCTGGAGCCCCGGGCGGCGAACCGGCTTGCGGGATTGACGCCGGATGTAGCGCCCGCCGGCGTGCTGGAAGCGGTCGGTGTCTTTGTCCGCTAAGGAGAGGATAGGTCCGCTTGTTAACTGGCCAAATGTCTGTACTTCGAATGTAATCGGCGTTATACTGGGATTCGGCGGTCTTTGCTAACGCCAGGCGACGGACCGCCCGGAGCGTTTTGGGGTTCCAGTTGACAGAGGACAAGGCGGCGGAGCCACACAATTGCGGGGCGCGGTTTCGGCATAGGAGCCCATGAATGGAAATATCGACGGCTGAGCAGGTAAGCCGGTTGGTCGACAACATCGAGCAAGTCGTGTATGGAAAGCGGGAGGTCGTCAAGCTCTGTCTCGTGGGGTTGTTGGCCAAGGGGCACGTGCTTATCGAGGATGTGCCGGGCATAGGCAAGACGACCTTGGCCCAAGGCCTGGCCCGCTCCATAGATTGCGCGTTCCATCGGATTCAGTTCACCAGCGACATGCTGCCCACGGACATCCTCGGCGTGTCTATCCTGAACCCGCGCAGCAACGAGTTCGAGTTTCGGCCCGGCCCCATCTTTTCCAACGTGGTGCTGGCCGACGAGGTCAACCGGACGCCGCCGAAGACGCAGAGCGCTCTCCTTGAAGCCATGAGCGAATCCCAGGTGTCCGTGGACGGCGTCACGCGGGAGTTGCCCAATCCGTTCATGGTCCTTGCGACGCAGAACCCCATCGAGTACGAGGGCACGTATATTTTGCCCGAATCGCAGCTCGACCGGTTCATGATCCGCATCGAGATAGGGTATCCGGGGGGCGAGGACGAGCTCCACATTATGCGGCGCCGGGATCCGCGCCGGACGCTAAGCGCCCTCCAGCCCGTCCTCACGGCCGACGAGGTGATCGCGCTGCAACGGAAAGTGGAAGAAGTGCAGGTCGATGACAGCGTGGCCCAGTATATCCTGGAGATTATTCAAGGCACCCGCGAGCACGAGCACGTCCAACTGGGCGCCAGTCCGCGCTCCTCGGTGGCGTTGTACGAGGCCTGTCAGGCCCGCGCGTTGATCGAGGCGCGGGACTATTCGAGTCCGGACGACGTCAAGTCCATGGCGGTCCCCGTGCTGGCCCACCGCATCCTGGTGAAGTCGAGGGGGACGACGCCCGGGGCGGCCGCTCGCGAGCGCGTCAACGTGATTAACGAAATCGTGAGCCGGGTGCCTGTGCCGGTGTAGACTATGGTCAACCAATCGCGCAAAGTGACGCGGCGCATCCGTATGTCAGGCTACGCCTTTATGGTGATCAGCCTGCTGGTGTTGCTTGCCGCGTGGAACACAGGCGCCAATCTGCTGTACATCGTCTTTGGTGGACTGCTTAGCTTTCTTGTTTTGTCCTTCGCGTTGAGCCGGCCACTGCTGCGGAACGTCGAAGTGGAGCGGGAGACGCCGGAAAGCGTTCACCGGGGCCAAGAAGCGCTTATCACCGTGAAGGTGACCAACAACAAGCGGTTTTGGCCGGCCTTGTCCGTCCGCGTGGAGCACGACGGCGGCCAGGCTCTCGGCCATATCCTCCGCATTCCCGCTCAAAGCGCGGCCTACCTTCACATCGCCCACCGTTTCGACAAACGCGGCATCGCCCCCATGCCCGCGGTTCGCCTGGTCACCGCTTTCCCCTTTGGTCTCGTCGAGCGCGCCGCCGTTCGGGACATAGAGCGGGAGGTTGTGGTGTTTCCCCGCGTAGGTCCCGTCAATGTCGCCGTGGCTCATCGGGACGACAACAGCGGCCACACGCCCCAACGGGCGTTGACCGACGGGACGGATTTCTTCAGCTTGCGCGAATATGTTCCTGGCGACGACACCCGCCATATTGCATGGCGCTCCAGCGCGCGCGTTGGCAGTTTGGTGGTGCGCGAACTTGAGGTGGAAAGCGCCCGCACCGTGCTCATCGTCCTGGACACGCGGGCGTTGCCGAGTCTTGACGGGTTTGAGGATATCTTCGAGGAATGCGTTGAGCTTGCCGCGTCCATTGGCGCCATGCTGCTCAAGCGACGGTTTGCCGTGGGGCTTGAGACCCCGGGCGTCCAAATCGGCGAGGGCGAAGGCCAGCCCCAACTCAACAAATTGCTCCACGCCTTGGCCCGCGTGGAGCCCACCGACGATGGAGGTGGACGGTTTCGGCCCCTCGCCGCGAAGAACGGCAATGGGGCCGCCATCATCTATCTGTCGCCAGACCCGCGGTCATGGGGGACGCAGAGTCCCCTTCCGGGTGTGCGGGTGATCAACCCAAGAGAGGTCAGCCGTGTCTAACAACATTCAGCGCGCCCTGCGCTTGTTCACCGCGGCCATGGTCCTGGCGGGCTACTGGGCCTTGGGCACGACGGAAGAATACAGCATGGCGGTCATGCTCATTCCTTTCTGCATCTTGCCCTTCGTTCCCATGGGAGAGTACCTGGACCGCAAGTATCGATGGTACCGTCAACTTACCACCCACCTGACCGTCGCCTGCCTCGCGTTCACGGTGATCTACTTGTTCGCCATGATGATGAACCTGGCGCCCTTCGATTTGCTGGCGTCGGTCACCATGCTGGTCATGTATATCCAGGCCTACGAGCTCATGCACGCGAAAGAGGAGCGGAACTACTATCACGTGTTCCTGATGGCCTTCTTCATGCTCGTCGCGGCTTCCGTGGGCACCCCCGACGCGGGCATTAGCTTGGCGCTCATTCTGTTCATGGTCAGCGCCGTCGGCGCCTTCGTTCTGCTGCAAACGTACAGCGAGGCGCGGAAGCCCAAGCACCAGTCTCCCGCGTCCGTCGTGCCCCTCGCGCAGGCCGCGCGGGGCGTCTTCAAGCCCGTGCGCACGTTGGCGCAATCGGGCCTGACGCTGTCCATCGCGGGCGTCACCCTCCTGATGCTCGCGCTCACCGCCGTGTTCTTCTACATCACCCCGCGGACCGAGGCCGGTATCCTGGGCCGCAGCGACGCCAGCCCCTTCGCGACCACGGGATTGTCCGAGCATGTGGACCTCCTTGGCGCCGGGCAGATCACGCGGGACGCCTCGCCCATCATGTGGGTGGAGTTTCCCGAAGAGCCCGACGGCATGTACAACGGCCCGCTCATCTGGCGCGTGGCCTCCTTGTCCGACTACACGGGCTCCGGCTGGTCGCAGCGGGAGGCGCCGCCCCGTTGGCGCGACAATCCCGCTCAAGCCGAGTACCGGCGTACGCGCCATGACCTCTACCGCACGCGGGTCCGGGACCCGCACGCGGCCTTGGTGCATCAACGGGTGTACCTGGATAGCTTGCCCACGGACGGCATTCCGGGGCTGTCCATGATTGTGGCCATTTCCACCCCATCGGCGACCCTGTCGTGGAGCAGCACCCAGGATTACAGTGTGGTTGTGTCGGGCTCGCGGCCCCGGAATCTCCAATACGAAGTCTGGTCGGAGACCGGCGAGCCTGGACCCGCCGACTTGCAGCAGGCGGGCGGCGAATCCCCGGAAGAGTACATCGAGTTCATGGGCGAGGAGGAGTACGAGCACTACACGCGGCACGATCTTCAGCAGCGCACCATCGATCTTGTTGAGCAGATTACCGCGGACTCCGAAACGGCCTACCAAAAAGCGGTGGCCATTGAGAACTACTTCGGGGCCGGCTTCCTGTATAGCTTGGATTTGCCCCCGCTGCCCGAAGATTCGCCCGTCGACACGTTCATTCATGAGACGCAGATCGGCCATTGCGAGCTCTACGCCAGCGCCATGGCCCTGATGCTCCGCGCCGCCGGCGTGCCCACCCGCGTTGTCACGGGGTACCGCGGCGGGATTTGGAACGAAAGCGACGCCGCTTACGTGGTCCGGGCCGATATGGCGCACTTGTGGCTGGAGGTCCTCTTCCCGGAAGAAGGCTGGGTGACCTTCGATCCCTCTCCATCCGACACCTGGGACAACGAGACTTTCATGGGGGATATCGCCCGCTTCTTTAGCACGATGTATCTCCGTTCGAAGATGTTCTGGTATAGCGATGTCGTCGGTTACGACCCCGTGGTGCGCTTCGAAAACATCCACGAGTACACGGCGGGCGTCATCGGCGCGGTGCCGGGTTGGCTGGACAGCGAGGGCGGCTCCATGTTTGGCCGTCTGAACCGGGACGGGATTCCCACGGCGCCCGCGATACTAGCGCTCATTGGATTCTTTGGCGTGTCCACCTGGTTCGCCCTGCAATGGCGGGACTTGCAGTTCTTCGGCCGCCGGCCCAAGGGGCGTCTGACCCCTGACCAGATCCGGGCGATACGGCTCTACAATAAGGTCTTCCGACGGTTGCGCCACTGCGGCGCGGACGTGGACGGCAGGACCGCCGGCGAAATTCTAGAGGAGGCGCGCCGCAGCGGCGTCGCGCCCTATGAGCCCGCCAGGGAGGCGCTGGCCGTGTACGATGAAGTACGGTTCGGCGGCCGCGCCTTGCCCTTGGGCCGCTACCGGGACCTGTGCCGCCGCATCCGCGCGATTCGCGGGAACGGACGGGCCTCCGGCGGGGCGGCGGCCGGAGCGTA
>SLHB01000407.1 GCA_007136375.1 Candidatus Hydrogenedentota bacterium | reverse complement strand
CTCGTTTGATGACGCGAAGTCGTTTCAGATCGAATATGCAATTCACGCCGGGAACGTTCCAGATGAGGTGAGCGGCCGATTGCATGTTATCGTCAAGAAATCGGATACCTCAAAACCGTTTCATGCACCTGTGCTGGAAGCTATAGACTATGACACCGAAGAGGAAAGCTAACCCCAATCCTTCGCAGCCGTCGTTTTCGAAGCCACGCGAAGCTCCGGGCTGATGTAGCGGCAACCCCGCTGGAGGGGTTGGCCCGTGCCAGTTCCGCGATGCAGCCCAGCAAGGCCGCCATTGTCCTGTTAGCGGCGACCGTCTTGCTTTACGCAGCCTACGATCAGTTGGTCCGGCCGTCTCCATTGGGCGCGCTGCTCAACGGGAGGCGTTACCCCCGTGGATTGCCCACGCTGGACGAGGTTGGCAAGCCAGTTTCAACCCAATCTCCTACGAGAAGAGATTGAACGGCGCCCCAACGGACACGGCTCGATCCGATTGCAGCAGCCGCACATTGGCCCACCATCCGCCTTCTCTCTTCCTGTGTCGACCCACTCCAACAGCGACAAAAACACGATGCTTTCACCGCTCCCTGGGCCGACCCTCCGGTTGCGCCACCCCCGCCGGTCGCCCGTTGCTTCCGCAGCTAACCGCTAAACCGCGCCATTCGCATTGAATTGGTTCGCGTTATCCTATAAAATCTCATCGATATTAAAGTGATTGAAGCGGTTTATGCGCCAATCAACGAAAGGAAAGGAGGCGAATAGCGAAATCGAGAAGCACACGAGTCCCTGAGTGTTCACCGTTCTACAGCAAGGGAGGCGCGGAGACATGAAGACACGGCAACACGGCGGTTTCACCCTCATCGAGCTGTTGGTGGTCATCGCAATCATCGGTATCCTGGCGGCCATATTGCTTCCGGCGCTGGCGCGGGCCCGGGAGGCGGCGCGGCGGGCCAGTTGCGCGAACAACCTGCGGCAGTTTGGGACCATTTTCAAGATGTACGCCAACGAATCGCGGGGCGAGCTGTGGCCCTCGACCCAACAGTCCTATCTCCAGCACTCGTCGGACTCTTTTGGGTTCAAGGGCGAGTCGCTCTACCCGGACTACTGGACGGACATCAACCTGAAGATCTGCCCGTCCGACAGCCGGGCGTTCGCGGACGAGTGGGGCATGGAGGACGATTTGCAGGCCCAGTACCGGGACATGAACCAGCATCAACAGGAAATGGGGATCGCGAACATCTTTGAGTGCCGGCAGACCAATGCGGCCTTTCTGTCCCACGCCGTCTCCTACGTCTACTTCCCTGTGGCGACGCGCACGATATCTCAGATTGTGGACTCGGCGGACTGCCTGGTGATGTGGGTGCACACCTTCGAGACGGATCGCGTGTCCACGGATGAAGGGTTGGTGCAGGAGTGCGCGGGCGGCCGCACGGGCTTTGGCTCGGTGGAAGTTTTCACGAGCAAGGGCATGCATGACCTGCCCGCCGCTGAGATCCGGGACATGGCCGGCGGTTGGTGGGTCGACTACAGCAATTACTTCCTCGACGATGACGGCTCGGAGCTGCCCAGCACCTACCCCCGGCTCCGCGAGGGCATCGAGCGCTTCTTCATCACCGACATCAACAACCCTGGCGCGGGCGCGGAAGCGCAAAGCAGCATCGCCGTGATGTGGGATAGCTGGAGCATGGAGGCGGGAGACCAGGCGAAACGCTCCGACACGCTGACCTTCAACCACATCCCCGGCGGCAGTAATGTGCTGTTCATGGATGGCCATGTCCGGTTCATCCGATACCAGGCCGACTACCCCATTCAATGGCTGGACGAGGCGGAGTATCCGAACCGGGTTGGCGCCGAGGCGCACCGGATTATTCCCGTCATCTCCGGCTACGGTTGATGCAACGCCGGGCAAGCCGAAACCAATGATCATCTCTCGGAATCCCCCTCCGCGGGGGATTCTTTTTTTGGCGCTCCGTTCCGATACAAAGGAACATCCCCGGCCGTCCCGCGAGGAGACGGCCGGGGATGAATCGAACGGTGGATAGCGGGGTGTATCCCGCGGACGGGACGTTACGCCCAGGTGATGGCGCCGCGCTCTTGGAAGATGAGGGACTGTTTCAGGACCTCAACGGCCTTGCTCAGACCTTCGAAGGGCGTCATCAGGCTGTCTTCATGTTCGATGCTCACGGGGCCATCGTAACCGACCATGCGCAGGGTCGACGCGAAGTCGCACCACCAGTCGAGGCCGTGGCCATAGCCGACGGAGCGGAACAGCCAGGAGCGCTTGATCTCCTCGCCATAGTGCTTCGTGTCGAGGACGCCGTTGATGTCGGAGTTGAAGGCCTGCACGAGGGCGTCCTTCGCGTGGACATGGTGGAGACACTCGCCGCCCAGCTCGCGGATGGACGCCAGGGGATCCATGCCCTGCCACCACAGGTGGCTCGGGTCGAAGTTCGCGCCCAGGGTCTTGCCGCAGGCTTCGCGGATCTTCAGCATGGTTTCCGTGTTGTACACCACGAAGCCGGGATGCATCTCAAAGCCGATCTTCACGCCATGCTCCGCCGCGAATTTCGCCTGCTTCGTCCAATAAGGGATGACCTTCTCGTTCCACTGCCAGTCGAGGATCTCGAGGTAGTCCGGCGGCCAAGCGCAGGTCACCCAGCAGGGCTTCGCCGCGCCCGGGTCGGAGCCAGGACAACCGGAGAAATCGTTGACGACGCCGATCTCCAAAAGGCTCGACAGCTTGATGGCCTTCGTTTGGACTTCCTGGTTCGCCTTGGCGAAAGCGTCGTCGGGATGGAGGCAATTGCCGTGGCAACTGATGGCGCTGATCTCCAGGCCTTCGCCCTTGAGCGTGGCGAGAAGCTCGTCCCGCTTTGGCTTGGACTCCAACAGCTCGTCCACGTTGATATGCGGCGCGCCAGGATAGTTGCCCGCGCCGATCTCGACGGTTTGCAGGCCCAAGGGGCGGATCGTGTCCAACACTTCCTTGAGCGACTTGTCCGGGAACATGGCCAGGAACAAACCGAGTTTCATGATGCTTCTCCCTCTATGTGTATTGAAAACCCCTGAGTTCGGTATGTCTGGTTTCCCGCGAACGTCCCACGGGCGTCAGACGGGAAACTTGGTCCACGCTTGCTGCTTCGAGCTTTCCACGGCGCCCTGGATGAAGGCCATGCCGCGCACGCCTTCCTTGACACTCGGGAAATCGTGGCTTTCGGGGGAAGCGCTCTTGCCGGCCTTCGCATCGGCGATGGCGCCCGCGAAGTTCGTGTACAGATTCGCGAACGCTTCCAGGTAGCCCTCGGGGTGTCCCGGCGGGACGCGGGTCTTGTCCTGGGCGATCTGGCTGTCCACCAACCCGGTCCGCAACACTTCCTTGGGCTTGTCGAGCCAAGCGGCCACAAGGGTGTTCGGCTCTTCCTGGCGCCAGGTGAGGCCGCCTTTCTCCCCATAGATACGAATGTTCAGACCGTTCTCTTCACCGATGGCGACGCCGCTCGCCCATAGCAGGCCCGTGGCTCCGTCCTCGAACTTGAGGAGAATGCTGCCGTCGTCGTCGAGCTTGCGGCCCGGCACGTAGGAGTGGAGGTCCGAGCACATGTCGGTGATCTTCAAGCCGGAGATGGTTTCGGCGAGGTTGGCGGCGTGGGTGCCGATGTCGCCCATGGTGAAGCTGCCGCCAGCTTGGGACGGGTCCACGCGCCAAGAGGCTTGCTGGCAGCCGGTGTCCTCGGTGCGGCTCGCCATCCAGCCTTGCGGATACTCAACGACGATGCGGCGGATCTTGCCAAGCTGGCCGTTCCGCACCATCTCGCGAGCGTGCTTCACAAGGGGGTAACCCGTGTATGTATGTGTAAGGAGGAACAACAGGCCCGTTTCCTTGACCTTCTGCTCCAATTCCTTGGCTTGTTCCAACGTCACGGTCATGGGCTTCTCGCAAGCCACGTGGAATCCCGCCGAAAGGGCCGCCATGGCCACCGGATGATGGACATGGTTCGGTGTCACGATGGACACGAAGTCCATGCGCTCGCCCTCGGGCAACTTGGACTCCGCCTCGATCATCTCTTGGTAGGTCCCATATACCCGGTTGTCCGGAAGGAACACTTCCTTGCCGAACGCCTTCGAGCGCTGGGGGTCCACATCAAAGGCCCCACACACCAACTCGATCTTGTCGTCAAGCCGGGTGGCGATACGGTGCACGGCGCCAATGAAGGCTCCCTGGCCGCCGCCGACCATACCCATTCGCACTCTTCGGTCCATACTGATGTCTCCTTATGTTGGTTCCCTCGCTCCCGTCCGCTCTTCATGCCGCCGGCGGCTGGAGCCCCATGTAGTGCGTGACACATACGGCGTGGAAACGCCGCCCCACAGGCGCGCGGGAAACCGTCCCGGAACCCTATGGGAAGCGCCCCCGCGAAATTAGGACTTGGCGTCCCCCAAGCGCGGCGGGCCCGCGCCTTGGCGCGGCCGTGGCTCACAGCTCCGCCCGAACGTCCCCCCGGGCGTGCGCTGGACGGTTGCGGCCGAAGGCCTCTCGGACCCGGCGTCCACCAAAGTGGCGGTCCGCTTAAGTCTCCACCACAACCACGCTCATTATAGGCATGAAACGCGGAAAAGCCAAACGAAAATACGCCCCGTTCGGGATGGACTTCACGTTGCCTTTCAAGGCGCTAGACAAGACCCAGCGCGGTGTGGTATCTTCCCGGCGGTGACGGCCCCGCCGCGCGCGCCGAAGCATTATGTCTTTCGGCAACGGCGCGGCGGACACATGCCGGTGTAGCTCAGTTGGTTAGAGCAGTGGAATCATAATCCACGTGTCCGCGGTTCGAATCCGTGCACCGGCACTTTTCTTTAGTCCCCGTTTTTGCGCATCAAATCCCCCTTCGGCCCCTCTTCTTCCGGCATCCGCGCTTCCCTTGTATTCTCGCAAGCCCTCTGCTAGCATGAGCCGCCACGTCCAGCGCCCGCCGTGGTCACGCCGCAGCGTGGACAGGTTGTGGATAACTTGTTGAAATTGGGGAGCAGATTCTCCACCCTCCGGGACGTCCAACCCTCTCAAGTCAATGATGCGATTGGACTTAGCGCATGCGAAGACCCCTGGAGCAGCTTTTCCGGATATTCTGTAACATGTTGCGGCTATTAGACTTACGCAAGGGAACAGCGCGACTCGCCAGGGCGATTCGGCGCTCCTTTCCGAGGCAAGCCAAGTTGTGGAAAAGTGGGCGCGGACCCGCGAAATCGTCCCGGTATGACGGGCTTTCTCTTGTGGAAAACTCCGCGCGTCCAGACCGGGATCGAGCCCTCGGCGCGTCTGTGGAGAAAACACCGTGGTTTTGTGGAGAAGCCGCCGGAGTTATCCCCAACATTCCCGGAGTTTTCCTCCAGATCTCCGAAGCCCGGAGCGCCCGTGGTGAAATTGTGAAGAACCCAAACAAGTTATCCATGGGGTTGCCAACATCGCAACCCAAGGCTGCCAAAGGACTTAACCCGGTTATCCCCAATTTCCACCGGTCCTATTACGACGGTTACTTTTGATCTAGATAGCTACTCATTCTCTCTACTGCAAATAAATCCACACACATCAGGAACGGAGCGACCCGGCAATGAAAATTGAGATAG
>SLHB01000015.1 GCA_007136375.1 Candidatus Hydrogenedentota bacterium | reverse complement strand
TGGAAACCGAGGCGGCAGGCCTCCTCCACGAGTTCTTCGGGGTGGCTCGCGCCCTCCAAGAAAGAGTAGTTGCTCTTGCACCAAAGCGGCGTATATCCGGCGCTCATTTCATTCCACCGCCCCCTGGAGGAACCAAGCCCGGCGTATCTCATCGTAATACACCCAGAACCAGCGGCCGCTCCGCACGCGGACGCAGTAGTAACTCCGCGCAACCTCCCGGCGCCACCAGCCGCCGGACAGCTCGTGGGGGCCAACGATCTCTTCCACGGGACCCTCGGCCGGACCGGCCACAAGCCAGCCGTTGGGCTCGTGGCGGGGACGGCGCGGCAACTTGCCCGCCTGGGCCAGAAAGCGGCGGACAAGGGGCCGCGCCGGTTCAGGCGCCGGCTGGGCTTGAGGCAACGTCTCCATGGATTCCCATGAAAAACAGGCTTCCGGCAGGTGACGTTCGTGGAGGCGGGCGCGGACCACGGCGCGGGGGCCGAATTCGGCCCGCAGCTTTGCGAAGGCCCGGTGTATGGCGGCGCGGCTCCGGTCTGGCGCGCCGTCAAGGAGATCCAGTTGCTCCGTCACGGCGGCCACGCCTTCGCCGCGCACGGCGCATTCCACCACGCCTGCGGACAGGGTCACGGCGCCGAGACGCAGCCGCGCCAGGGGCACGATCTGCTCCGCGCTATCCGTCGGCGCGGCGGGCGCCACCCGGTGATCCAAGCGTTTGCCGTCGTCAAGGCGCAAGGCGAGCCAGAGCGCGGCCAAACGCTCATGCCGCTCGCTCAACTGCTGGATCACCTTCTCCACGGCGGGCGTCAGCGCCGCCATCAGGGCCTCAGAATTGCTCACGGGGTAATCGAGCGTGATCGTCTCTTCCGCGGGCGTCTCAAAAGTCCGGGACGCAAGGGGCCGCCACCCGGCGCCCTGGGCCATCTCGTGCAGCGCATGAAGCTGGGCGCCAAAACGGCGGCGGATCCCCGCCGGGGGCATATCCATGAATTGGCCAAGGGTCTTTACGCCAAGTTTCGTCAGTGTCTCCCGGACGCCGGCGCTGAATTCGAGACAGTCCATGGATATTTGCCGCACATGGCGGCGCTCCGCTTCCGCGTCCGGGAACACGATATTCCGCGTGGCGGCCTTCGCGGCGGCGTAACCGCCGAACCGGGAAAACCCCACCGCGGTCACGGCTGTGATCGTTTCGGCGCGGAGATCCGCCTGGATCGCGCCGGCCCATTGCTCCAGGGAGGGAAACACGTTGCCCAAGCCCGAGGCGTCAAGCCAGAACACGCCGGGCTCCCCGGCGGCCGGCTCCACGCGGGGACTGAAACGCCAGAGCCGGTGAAGCAAGGCCTCCACCGCGCCGGACACACGCGTATCCGCCACTTCCCCGGCCTGCAAATCGCGGCACAAGGACAACGCGGCGGCGAAACGCATGCCCGGATAGATATGGCGCCGCCGGGCGTGGGCGTTCACCCACTGGATAACGCCCATGGGCGTCTCCCGGTCCACCACGGCGGCGGGTTCGCCGCGCCAGCCGGGACAATCGCGCAGCAGAAGTTGGAGGGGGAACGCCTCGGCGTTAACACAGGCCACCCGGTCCATGACGCACCTCCTCGTGACGCCAGCCCGGCGCCTGGCGTTTATCCTTGACCGCCCGCAAGGCGCAAAGAAACGCGTCGAATCCCCGCCGATCCACCGCCGTCTCCACGCGCAAGGAGACAAGAGAGCCCGCGGGCGCTCGGTCCTGGCCGCCGCTCCGGAGGCGCGCCAGAACGGCGTGGCGTTGCTTCGCCAGCCCCGCCAACCGGCTTTGCGCCGCCAAGGGGAGATCCGCGGCCGCCGGCAGATCCAGCATCACGAGGGCGAATCCGCCGGAGCGCAACAGCGTGTCCGCCGCCCGGGCCCCTTGACACGCGTCTTCCACATGAACCACCGGCAGGGCCGCGAGGTCAATCCCCCATGCCGCGAAATCGGGGGGATAGAAACTGGAAGCGGCGGCGCCAATCCACGCCGCTGGCGTCCCGCGTTCTTGCGCCTCCAAAATCAAGCCCGCGGCGGCCGTCAACGGCGCCGCGCCCGTGATCTCCACGAACCGCCCGGCCAACGCGGTCAAGCTCCACACCGGCCGGCCGGACCCGGCCCGCAATGCGCCGCCCCACACCACGCCGCGCGGCGGCGGCGCGCTTTCTGGATTCATGACGCTCATGGCGGCATTATACTGAACAAGTTTTCAGCTTATCAAGAGCAAAAGGGGGCGCCACTTCCGAACATGCATCGCGTGGGCTTTGGCGGGAATTGGAAACCGCGCGGCCGCCGGGGAAGACGAGGAGAAGGGAGAACGGAACGGGGCGCCAGAAAGCGCCGCGGATTAGCGGGTGGTGTGGACAGCGGACACGAGGCGGCGCCACAGCGGGACGCCCAAGGCCTTTTGAACGGCGGGCTGCAAAGCGCGCCACTGCGCCTCGTCTGGAAACAGTATGGCCACGAGCTTGTTGACCACCTTCCGGGTCACGGCGGGGGCGAGGGCGTGGAAATCCCGGGCGCGCCAGTGGGAGCGGTGCTCCTCCAGGGGATTGTTGCACACGGCGGGCTGTTCCTTGAACCGGGGCGGGGTCGTCACCACGACCATCTTGCGGGCGCGCTCCAGACAAAGACGCAGCACGCGCCTTCCTTCCTCTTTGGCCGCGTGCTCGATGACATCGCCCAGGAAAATGACGTCATACACGCCAACCTCCCGTATTTTATCGGTCATGTCCCCAATATAGATATTGTCATAGAGATATTCGTGGGCGGGCGTGATATAGGGCGCGTGACCTTCGATGCCGTCGATGCGGACCTTCCAATGGGGCCGGTGATACCGCTCGGGCTCCTCTTCGGCGCGGGCGATGTCCGTGTATTCCCGGAAGAGATGCCCCCACTTGCCGAACCCGGTCCCCACGTCCAGAATAGACTCGGGCGCCGCGCACAGTACGGCGTTGAGGATGGCGGGCGTGTGTTTGTAACGGCTGGTGGGCATGAGACCAGTATAGGCCCCGGCAAAGCGGCGTTCAAAAAAGAGCCGCGCGGCCTTCCAGGCTCTGTCGCTCCGGAAAGCCGCGCGGTATTCTTGCTGATAGCGGGAACCGGTCCCCGCTAGTCCTTATAGGCTATCAAAGACGCGTTGCCACGCCGTGCCCCGCTCCAGCTCCACTTCCTGCTGGGCGAGGACTTGAATCCGCTCCTGGTAGCCGGGCGTCCGGTTCGCGAAGATCTGTTCCTGAATGTGGGTTTGCGCTTCCCTCGGAAAGTCTTCGACAAACTCGTAACGCGGCGCGCCGGTTTCGGCCGTATTCGCATACACGCCGATGTTCCGGCCGTCCAGGGTCCGGTAGTACACGCTCCAATTGCCGTTCATCACGCACTCGGCCCACTTATTGGTCACGACGCCAAAGCGGTCGCGCACCGGAATCCGGGCGAAGAAGTACTTCTGACTCTCGGCTATCTCAAGCTCTCTGAGATACAGGTTCGTGTAGTCATTGAGGAGATCCGGGTCGACCCAGTTGGTCTCCTCAATGCGATCCAGGAGGGCCTGGGCGGCGGCGGCGCGCTCCTCGCGGTCGAACTCGCGCGGCGTCAGCGGAAGGCCTTCCTCGATCTGGACGGCGAGCCGCTCCATGGCGCTCTGGAGGGCGTTCCGCGTCGCTTGACGGCGCGCGTTGGCGTCCTCGAGTTCACCCACGAGGCTCGTAAGCCGGTCCACCTCGGCGATCAGGCCTTGCTGGCGCGCCTGGGTGATGGACGTCTCGTTGAGCAGATCTTCGTATTCCTGTTGCGCGACCACGAATTCCTCGTTCGTGCGCTCCAGGTCCTCGTTCACCAAGCTCAGCTCTTCTTGAAGCAGGGAAAGCTCCTCGTCGAGCATGGCGATCTCTTGTTCGATTTGCCGCTGCTGCTCCAGCAACTCAGTGATGCGTTCCGGACTGACCTCATACGGAGCAGTGCCCGGCCCGATCACTTCAACGATCTGTTGCATTTCCGCGACCTGGTTTCGGAGGTTGGTGTTCTCGCCTTGCAGGCTCGTGATTTGTTGTTCGCGCTGCTGGATTTCTTCCACGAAGGGGTTGAGCGCTTCGGGCATCCCCACCTGCGAAGCCACCCAGGGGCCGCCAAGGATGCCGACAATGGCGCCCACCAAAAGAAACACGACAACGAGTACGCCTCGATTCATCCCATCATCTCCATCGTCACCAACTGCCGCATAGGCGCCCGGCGGCGGCCCTTCCGCCCCGGTCACACCGGTGTCTGGGGAAAAGTCCGGCATCGGCGTGCCGCCGCCCCCCTCGCCGAAGGCGTCTTGTCCCATCTCGGCGCCAAATGCGCCCTCCTCAAACCCCTGAAACTCTCCGCCGCCGCCGGCCCCGAACTCGTCCTCGCCACCTCCGCCTTGGTCTCCGCCAAACATGGGCGTTTCCATGGCGCGGGTCGGCGCGTCGCCGCCGCCAGGCTCATCGCCGCCGGCGCCAAAGGCGCTGTCGAACATGGGCGTTTCGACATCGGAATCCGGACCCGGACCGATGTCGGGCGTCTCGGGGGAGAAGTCACTGTCGGACGTCAGATCCTGGAAGCCCGCCCCAGCCGGGGTCGGGGTGTCAAACCCTGATTCACCCGTGGGCGTATCGAAGCCCGAGTCGCTCGCGGGCGACTCGAAATCGCTTGCGCGGCCCGCTTCGGGCGCGGGCGTTTCATGGCCGCCGCTGTCCTCCTCCCCCATGCCCAAGTCGCTCAAAGGCGGCAATCCACTGTCCCAAGCCTCTTCCTCGGGCTCATCGGGCTTATCCGCGCTTGCGGCTGGCTGCGTGTCGCCTTCGGACGATTCAAAGTCACTCAGCGGAGGGAGATCCCCCAAGCCTTGGTCCTCGTCCTCCTGCTTGCTTGGCCCGCCCCCAGTCAAGGCGCCGAAGTCCAGCTCCTGCTCTTCCCCTTCGTCCGATGTTTGAAAATCGTCCGAGGGGGCCTGGAAGGGTTCGTCCTCCTTTTCAGGCTGGTCGTCACCCTTCCTTTTTTCTTCGTCGGCCATAGGACCTCACCTCCTAGATGTTTGGCACGCTTGAGCTTACGGGGCCTCCTCCCCGTTGTCTCATTCGGAATTCTAGCACCGGTCCCAGGGGTTGTCAAAAAACTGCGATCCCCTTCTAAATTCGGTCTAGAAATCCCTTGCGCGCCCCCCTTGTCCAGGGCGCCCTCAACCTGGGCCCCTTACCCTCCGCATCTGTATCGAATCACCCGTTTCCGTCACGGCGCCGCCTCCCATGGCGCCGGAGCGCGCGTGTCCGCGCCGAAAAGGCCTTGGTCCTTATCAGGGCGGCGCACTGCGTTCCAACTCCTCGTTCGCCAATCTCAATTGTTCTTGAAGCTGGGAGAGCTCTTCGTTAAGTGAGGCAATCTCTTGTTCCATTTGCCGCCGCTCCTCCACTAACTCGACCACACTGGCCTTGTACTCCTCAGCGGCCAGAACGTTATCAAACATCTCCCACATACGCGCCATCACCCGCCGCCGCTCGCCGTTCTCGGCCTGCAAGCTTATGATTTGCTGGTCACGGTGCTCAATCTCTTCCACGAAGGGATTGAGCACCGTGGGCATCCCCACCAGCAAAGCCACCCAGGGG
>SLHB01000018.1 GCA_007136375.1 Candidatus Hydrogenedentota bacterium | reverse complement strand
GACGACGCCGGTGATGACGCGGGCGACGGGGATGCCGGCGGCTTCGAGTTTCTCGATCTTGGCGGCGGCGGTGTCGTCCTCGCCGCCGACGATGGCGCCGGCGTGGCCCATGCGGCGGCCGGGGGGCGCGGTCAACCCGGCCATGAAGCCGACGACGGGCTTGCTCATGTGTTCTTGGAAGTAGCGGGCGGCCTCCACTTCGTCTTGGCCGCCGATTTCGCCGACGAGGACGACGGCGCGGGTCTGTTCGTCTTCCTCGAAGAGGGGCAGGAGGTCGGTGAAGGTGCTGCCGATAATGGGGTCGCCGCCGATGCCGACGCAGAGGGACTGGCCGTGGCCGGCTTCGCTGAGGGCGTTGACGATCTCGTAGGTGAGGGTGCCGCTGCGGCTTATGACGCCGATGTCGCCGGGTTTGTGGATGGCGCCGGGCATGATGCCGATCTTCGAGGCGCCGGGCTTGATGAGGCCGGGGCAGTTGGGGCCGATCATGCGGATGCCCCGCTTCTTGAGCAGTTCGTAGCCTTCGAGGACGTCGAGAGTGGGAATGCCCTCGGTGATGACGACCAGAAGGGAGAGGGGCGCCTCGGCGGCGTCGATCATGGCTTGCTTGGCGAATTTCGCGGGCACGTACATCACGGAGACTTCGGCGCCGGTGGCGTCCCAGGCCTCGGGCACGGAGTTGAAGACGGGCTTGCCGTGGACGTGCTGGCCGCCCTTGCCCGGCGTGACGCCGCCGACGATGTTGGTTCCGTAGGCGATCATCTGTTCCGTGTGGAAGGCGCCGTCCCGTCCGGTGGCGCCCTGGACGATGACTTTGGTTTTAGCGTCGATGAGCATGTTCAGGCGGCTCCTCCGAGTTCGGCGGCCTTCTTGGCGCCTTCTTCCAGGGACGCGGCGGTGGCGAGGCCGGCGGGTTCGAGGATCGCCCGGCCCTCGGCTTCGTTCGTGCCGACAAGGCGGACCACGATGGGCACGCGGGGCTTGAACTGGTCCACGCTTTCCAGGATGCCCCTGGCGATGTCGTCGCAGCGGGTGATGCCGCCGAAGATGTTGATGAGGATCACCTTGACGTTGGGATCTTTCAGGATGGCCTTGAAGGCGGCGACGACCTTCTTGGGATCCGAGCTTCCGCCGACGTCGAGGAAGTTGGCGGGATCGCCGCCGTAGTGCTTGATGATGTCCATGGTCGCCATGGCCAGGCCGGCGCCGTTGACCATGCAGCCGATGGTTCCGTCGAGGCGGATGAAGCTGAGCCCGGCTTCCTTGGCTTCGAGCTCGTCGGCGTCTTCGACGTCCATGTCACGGAGTTCCGCGTTGTCGGCCTGCCGGAAGAGGGCGTTGTCATCGAGGATCATTTTCGCGTCGAGGGCGACGATGTTGCCGTCGCCGTCGGCGATGAGGGGGTTGATTTCGACGAGGCTCGCGTCTTTCTCGGCGAAGAGGCGGCCCATGCGCATCATGAGGTCCGCGGTGGCCGAGGCCTGGTCTGGATCCGGGAACAGTTGGGACGCGAAGGGCATCAGGTCGTCCTTGCGGAGCTTAGGCAAGGTGGCGGCGGGCGCCTCGTGGCGCAGGATTTTTTCCGGCGTCTCCTTCGCGGTCACTTCGATCTCGACGCCGCCCTCGGCGCAGCCAATGAAGGCGGCGGTGCGCGCGCCTCGGTCGATGAGCAGGCTCAGGTAGACCTCTTGGGCGATGGAGACGGCGGGCGTAACGAAAAGCTTGCGGACGGGCAAGTCCTTGATGGTCAAGCCGAGGATGGCCTCGGCCGTCGCGCGGGCTTCCTCCGCGTTCTGGACTACCTTTACGCCTCCGGCCTTGCCGCGTCCGCCGGCGTGGACCTGGGCCTTGACGACGGCGGGATACCCCAGCGCCTCTCCGGCCTGGACGGCTTCATCCGCCGAGAGCGCCACCATGCCGTCCGGCGCGGGCACGCCGTACATGCGCAGGAGCGCTTTGGCTTGATACTCGTGAATATTCATCGTGTTGATGCAACCCCATCGTGTTGAACGCTGTGTGCAGCGGGATTGGTCCGCGGGTTGAAGCATTTCCCCAGGGATTCCCCATGCGGCGCGGCGCCAGGCGCGCGGGGCATCGGCCCTGTCCGGTGTGAACAGCGGGCCCGCGGTCCCCGCGGGTCCCGGGCATATCCGCCTGGGACATGGATGAACGCCGAGGAAGCGGGGACGCCTTCCCCGAACATAAGGGGCCCATGACAATACCCGGGGGGGCGGCGCGGATCAAATTCGCGGCGGGCGGCGAGACGGAACGAAGCCTTCCGCGCTCCTGGCGGCGGCGCGGTGGGGATGGCGGGCGGCTCCGGCCGCTGTCAGTCCTCTTCGAAGCGCCACTCGCCCGGGAATGGCTCCGGGGCTTCGGCTTGGGGCGGCGGCGCGACGAGGGGGACCCGGTCGCCCCGGCGGAGGATGAGGATGTCCTCGCCGTCGGTTATGGTCGCCGTTTGGCGTTCTGGGTTGTATTCTTCCACCGTCCAGTCGCCATACAGCACGTTGCCGAGGCCCACGGTGCGCAACGCGCTCTCGCCGTCGGGCATGTGGAGATTGATCGCGAAGCTCGGCGGCCGGTCCTGTCCACTGAGCAATCCGCGGATTTCCGCTTCCACGTGCTGTTGCACGCGTGGCGCCTGGAATTGCTCGCGCTCGCGCTCGGCCTCGGCCGGCGTTTCCACAGTTTCCTCGTAGGCCTCCTGTGTCTCCGGCTGGGCTTCGTCTTCCGGCTGCGTTTCGGGTTCCGCTTCCGGTTCAGCGGGCGGCGCCGGCGTCAGCCGGGGCGAAGGCTCCAGCTCGAATTCCAAGACTTCCCGGCCCCGTCCGCCCCGGTTTGGCGAGAGGATGGCGCGGTAGCTCCCTGGCCCAAGACCGTACACGAGGGCCATGTTTTCGCCGGCCGGCACGGTGGCGCGGGGCAGTTCTCCGCCGAGGAGGCGCGTGCGTTCGGCGCCCGCGCGGATGTACCGGGGCATGGATACATCGCGCCACGGGCCGCCGTCGTCGGCAGTTTCGAGAGCGAAGTTGTAGGCGTTGGGCTGGAGGGAGCCGGGGGCGAGGATAAGGCTTCCGCCGCCCGCGTTGGCGACGTTGACCCGCACGGTGTAGGGCTCGGCGGAATGGGCGCTCTCCTGCATGATCTCATGGGTGAGCGCGGGACTGGGGCGGAAGACGCCGGCGAAGTCTGTCAGGACAATGATGACGCCGGCGACGGCGGCGAGGAGCACCGGCGGGATCGCGGCGCGGCTTAGGGGCGTGGCCCACAGCGCGATGACGGCGGCGCCGCCCATGACCAGCACGCCCAGGGTGAAGAGGATGTAGCCTGGCTGGAGAAATCCAGCGGCGGCGATGGTCTCGCCCAGGGGGCTCGGCTCGTAGAGCGCCATGTGAAGGTAGAAACTCGCCGCGATGGTGGACGCGATCCAGAACACGGCGATTGCCCCGCCGCGCATGGCCTGCTTGGGAATGAGCGCCAAGAAGGCCACGATCAGGGCCATGGCCAGCGGTCCGCTCATGAACCAGTGGGCTTCCATTACGTTGACGCCGGGCGTCCACATGAGCCCGATGGCGTTCCGCCCGTGGGCCAGAGGCGCCAGCGGCGCGGCCGCGAGCATCAGCGCCGCCGCCCAGGCGGCCATATTGTCCGCGTGGATGGCGCGGCTCTGGGGCCGCGGCGGGGCCGCCGCTTGCGCTTGCGCGGCGGGCGCGTCCGGGGCTTGGAGTTCCTGGCGCGGCGCGGGGGCGCGTCCCGCCTTGGGGACGTCTTCGGGCCCCATGGCCTTCAAGGCGCGGTCCACCAGGGCGCGGGACGCTTCCAAGGCGCGCCGGTGTTGTCCAGCGGCGCTGTCGTCTCCGTTCGCGCCGTTGCCCGGCGGGCGCGCGCCCGTCCGGCGCTCCAACAGGCGCAGATCGCTGGCGATATCTTCCCGGAGGCGTTCGAGGCGCTTGTGGCAAAAGGCCAGAAAGGCCTCCGCCCGCAGCTCTTGCGCCTCGCAGTCGCCAATGACGCTGGCCATGGCCTGTTGCCCGCCTTCGGTTCCTTGGTCCATGCCCTTCGCTTCGCGGAGCTTCCGTTTCGCCTTCTCCAACCGGTTGAAAGCGGTGTAGAGGAGCACGCAGTAGGCCTCGGGCAAGGGGTTGTCCGGAAGTTCGCCCGACGGCAGCCCAAGGGGCTCGGCCAGGCTTTCTTCGGTGGGCGTGTCGTCGAAGGAAAGCTCCGCGTACCCGCCGGCCATGTGGAGATTGTCCGTGGCGAGCCAGCCACGGATATTCTGCCGCCGCCGCTCCAAATGCTCGCGCCGGCGCCGCAGTTCCTCCGCCTTGACGAGGTAGGCGCCGAAATCCATCTCGTCGACCCTGGCGGAAAGGCCCGCGTTGGCGATTTCGCCGCGGATGTTCTCCAACTCCAAGGCGGTGTCTAAGAGTTGCTGGCGCAGGCTTGTCTCCAGGGTGGCGCGCCGGGCGGCGATGGCTTCCAGCCGCTTTTCCAGCTCCGCCTTGCCCGCCCCTTCTTCCGGGCCGGAGTAGTTGTCCTCCAGGGTGTGGAGCTGGCGCTCCGCCTTGCGTTGGAGGCTCAACAGGGTGCGCAGGGGCGGAAGCACGTCCACGGGGACGGATTCGAGCTTTTCGGACGGCGCGCCCAGCAGCGCGGGCGGGGAGAAAACCTCGTCGTCATCGTCGTCGTCGAGGAGACGGAAGCCCGCATTGGTGGCCACGGTCCGGCGCGGCGTGGGTTGCCGCAGGAATTCCGGATGGTCGTGGAGATGGATCTCGGTCTCCCCCGCCGGAATCTCGTCCGCTTCCGGCACGCGGATCTTTTGCTTGCAACGGACGCATTTCGCGTTCCGTCCAAAGGCGGCCGGCGTGATCTTCATCTTCTGGCCGCAAAGGCAGTATATGCGCAAATGTGCCCGCTCTTGAGTCGCCATCCCTGGTCTCCGCGCGCCCTCTCTTAAGGCCTCGCCCGCGCTTGGCGTCCACGCCGTCCGGCGGTAGACGCCGTTTCCCTGAATGAAACATGGGAACCGCGCTCCCGGTTCCACTTCGCTCGCCCGCCGATTCGGCCGATTTCCGCCGTTTCGGCGAATATACGGAGCCCGTGTACGCGCCGGTTGCTCGGCGTTTCCGCGGGCCGCCCGCCGTAAGAGCCCGCTTGCCAAGGGTTTAGGAGGCTCAGCGGTCCGCCGTGGCGAGTGGGCACGAACCTTGCTCCGTTCTTGGGACGTGTGTCCCTCACATTGTGGAGCGCATGGTTCCCTCGAAGCCTCCGGCCAGGCCCAGCACGATCGCCGGAGGCTTCTCTTCTTTCTCTTAACTGTACCCGGAATCCCCCCACTTTGCGCAAATCGCCCGGTCTTCTATTCGGAATCAGGGCGATTTGAAGGTGTTTTCCTGAATCATTTCATGGCCCCGCGCAAGCGGCGCTCCGCTTAAGGCCATGGGCCGCCGGACCAATCCCGCCGTATTAACCCTTTGGCTTCAGTCGAATTCAAGCGCTTTCTTGGGTGTTGTGTCTGGCTAGGGGCCACATGTAAAGCCCAGGACGGCCGATGGCATGGAGGCGGGGTTTCCGCTACAATACGCGCCGACAGGCCGCCCGTCACAGAGACGCATCCCCGTGACCGGCCCGCGGGCCT
>SLHB01000381.1 GCA_007136375.1 Candidatus Hydrogenedentota bacterium | reverse complement strand
CCCACGCTGATCCTCGCGGCGGCTTCGCTCGATGACGTGTTCGTCATCACGGCGTTCTCGGCCCTGCTCGGCCTGCATGTGGGCCATCAGACCAATATCGCTTGGCAGGCGGCCGGCTTACCCATCTCCATCGCGCTGGGCGTGGGCGTTGGGCTTGCCGCAGGGCTTATCCTCATCCGCATCTTCGAACACTTCAATCCCCGCGCCACCAAGCGGGTCCTCATCCTCATCGGGCTGTCGGTGTTTCTCGTCCGTCTGGAGCACATCCTCGAGGCGTGGATTCCCTTCGCCGCCTTCCTTTCCGTGATGACGATCGGATTCGTCATCCTCGAAAAGCGGGAACACATGGCCCACGAGATTTCGGCGCGCTTGGGCAAGATCTGGGTCTTCGCCGAGATCCTCCTTTTCGTCATGGTGGGCGCCCAAGTAAACTTGGAGGTCGCCTGGGAGGCGGGCGCGGCGGGCGCTCTGCTCATCGCCCTGGGCTTGGCGGCGCGAAGCGCCGGCGTGTACGTTTGCCTTCTGGGAACGGCGCTGAACCTCCGCGAACGCGTCTTCATCATGATCGCGTACACGCCCAAGGCCACCGTACAAGCGGCCATCGGGGCGGCGCCCTTGGCCGCCATGAGCATGGCCGGCATGGACACGGGCCCGGGCGAGATCATCCTCGCCGTCGCGGTGCTGAGCATCGGCCTCACGGCCCCTTTCGGCGCTTGGGCCATCGCCCTCTCCGGCCCCCGCCTTCTCGACACCGCGCCGCCGGACGCGCCACGGGAAGACTTCGAAGCGGTCATCGAGAGCGAAGGGATTGAAGAAGACGACGGCTGAGGCGGCGCTGACGTCTGTCTGCACGGCATAACCGGAAGTGGGATCGCCGATGGCTGTCTGATACGATGGCGGCTCGTCTCTCAAATAGAGCGATTAAGCGGCAAACGAGGAACATCACGGAAGGAGGCAGCCATGTTCGGATGCGGACGATGGACCGCGCTCACGGCCGGCTTATGTGTGGCCTGGGGCGCTACGGCGGAAAACCAAGCGGTGGATGAGCGGCGTTCGCCGCAACACTACGCCCAATCGCAAGACACGGCCGGAAATCCAGAGGGAAATCCGGAGCAACCCAACATCATTTTCGTGTTCGCCGACGACCACGCGTTCCAGGCCGTCAGCGCCTACGGCTCCGTCCTCAACGAAACCCCGAACATCGACCGGCTGGCCGGCGAGGGCATCCGCTTTGAGCGCGTCACCGTCACCAACTCCATCTGCGCGCCGAGCCGCGCGGTGTTGCTGACCGGCAAGCACAGCCACCTCAACGGCCAGCTCACAAACAGTGAAACCTTCGACGGCGAACAACCCACATACCCCCAGTTGCTCCAAGAGGCAGGCTACGAGACGGCCATGATCGGGAAGTGGCATCTCCGCTCCGATCCCACAGGTTATGACCATTGGGACATCCTGCCCGGCCAGGGCAACTACTACAATCCCGATTTCCTGACGCCGGAGGGGCGCGTCGAACACACGGGCTACGTTACCGACATCATCACGGACAAGGTCATCGAGTGGCTCAGCGAAGAACGCGACCCGGACAAGCCTTTCATGGTCAACTACCACCACAAGGCGCCGCACCGAAACTGGAAGCCCGGTCCGGATCACTTGACCCTCTACGACGACGTGGAAATGCCCGAGCCGCCGACCCTGTTCGACGACTACAGCAACCGCGCGTCGCCGGCGAGCAATCAGGAGATGGAAATCGACCGGCACATGCACTTCTACTACGACTTGAAGGTTACGCCCCGGGAGGACGTCGAGCTTACGCCGAACGGCCACATGAACGCGGCCATCACTCTGCTTGAGGAGCGGCTGACGGAGGAGCAGCGCGAAGCCTGGGACGCCGCCTATGGCCCCAAGAACGACGCCTTCTATGAAGCCTACGAAGCGGGCATGCCCCACGAGGAGGTCGTCCGCTGGAAGTATCAGCGCTATGTGAAGGACTATCTGCGGACCATCGCGAGCATCGACGACAACCTGGGCCGGCTTCTGGACTACTTGGATGAAACTGGCCTCGCGGAGAACACCCTCGTCGTGTATACCTCGGACCAGGGCTTCTACCTTGGCGAACACGGATGGTACGACAAGCGCTGGATCTATGAGGAGTCCTTCGCCACGCCCTTCGTCGCGCGCTGGCCGGGCGAAATCGAGCCTGGCGGCGTCAACGGCGCCCTCGTCCAGAACCTCGACTTCGCGCCGACGCTCCTCGAAGCCGCCGGAATCGCGCCGCCGGAAGGGATGCAAGGCCGCTCCTTCGTCCCCATGCTGCGCGGCGAGACACCGGAGGATTGGCGGGACTCCGTCTACTACCACTACTACGAGTCGGAAGGGCCCCACGCCGTCGCCAAGCACTACGCCGTCGCAACGGATCGCTACAAGCTCGCTCACTTCTACGAGACGGGCGAATGGGAACTGCTCGACCGGGAGGAGGATCCCCTAGAGATCAACAGCGTGTATGGCGATCCGGCGTATGCGGAGGTTCAAGCCGAGCTGAAGGAAGAGTTGCTGCGGTTGCGGGAACACTACGGCGACGACACGGGCGAGCCCTTCACCGTGGAGTAACCGTCCGCGCCTTGGGCCGCCAAACAGTCTGGCGGGGCGGGAAGCTTTCGGGCCTCCCGCCCCGCCCCTTCTATTGCCGTCCGCCTCGGCCTATCGGCGGGCGTTCCAGATGACGCTGTTGTCTGTCGTGCGGCCATGGCCGTCGAAACGGCCGTGGATGTAGCCTTGCCCGCCGTTGTACTGGGGCACGGCTTCGGGCGCGCCGCGCAGGACGGCGTCCAACGCAAGAAGCGCCAAGGGTTCGATGGCGTCGACGCGGGCGTTGAGATGGTCCGGGCTCGGCAGAAACCAGCCGTCGTGGTAACGCTGTTCAAGGATGTTGTCGCCCACGCGGCGGGCGAGGGCGAGGTAGTCCTCGTGCTCCACGGCGCGGTACAAGTCCACGAGGGCGAACAGGGCCATGGGCCCGCTGTAGTTCGTGTCCAAGTTCACGTCCACGCCTTCTCCGGGACGTTCGCCCAAGTCGCCAAGGCCATGCCCCCGGGCGACGCCCCGCGCCATCTCCCACAACGCTTCGTCGCCGGTGAGGCGGTAGCCAAGGGCGTAGCTGTACAGAAAATTGATCGACGCGGTCTGCTTCGACAACACCTGCCCTTCGGGACCGAAATAGCCGTACCGGGGAATCTCAAAGCCCGTCAGATCTGTCCCGTCCGCCCATATCGGCCGAACCTCATTGGTCTCGGGGAGGTAGGCGTGTTCCGCGTAGGCGCGCATTCCTTCCCGCGTCCATTCCAGCAATTCTTCCCCAGCGTCGCCGAGCTGTTCCGCAAGCTTCAGTTGCAGCAGGGCGTTGCGCGTGTAGATGCCGCGGTCGCCCCGGAGAAAGTTTCCTTCCAAGGCAATGTCCCCGAACTCGGGGCCGAACTGGCGCTGCGCGCGATCGCCGTAGGTGCTGTAGGTGTACCGGGGATCGTCCGGATCGTCCGGCGGCTCCTCCCGCCGCTCGGGCTGGCTGTATTGATATACGCCAAGCTTCGTCTCCGGATGGCGCGCGTTGACATAAAGCTCCGCCAAGCGCAGCCCCCACAGCCGAGGGCCTTCGTCGCCCGTAAGGGCGTGCAGTTGCAACGCGGCGTAAATGAGATCGCTGCCCGCGTTGATGAAGGTCAACGCGCGCCCCTCGAAGAAGGGCTCCGGGTAGTCAAATTCATTGTCCCAGAGGTCGCCCATGGCCCGTCCGTAACTGCCGTGACGGTTCATGTCGAGGCGGCCCCAATCCAGGATGTGGGCGTTCCAGAGGGCCTCCAAGAATTCCTGGGTCGCGTCCGGATCCACCTCCCACATGAGCTCGTAATAGGGGAGGCTCCACTTGAACTCGTGGCAATCGGCGTCGAATTCCCCCACGTTCGTGTTGTTTTCCAGCTCCACGAATTGGTGCCCGCCCCAATAGAGCAACCCGCATTCGCTCCGCTGGTGCTCGAACATGTGGCGGATGGCTGCCTTCGCTTCAGCCTTGTAACGCTCGTCGCCCGTGAGGTTGGTCAAGCCCGTGAGCGTCCGGAACAAGTTCTGCTGATTGGCTTGATTGGAGATAATCCATTCGTTGCCATCATATTCCCAGCGCACGGGCTCCATCGTCTCCGTGTTGAACCCATCCACAAACAGCGGCGTATGCGCCTCTCCGTACCGGTCCCGGCCCTGCTCCAACACGTTGTCCGCGAAGGTCTTCACGGCCTCCAGCCGCGCCCGATCCTGGTCCGTCACTTCGACAGCGTAGTCTTCCGCGGCGGCCAGACCGCCGGCCAACCACATTGCGCTCAGTCCGACATACAGTGCTCGCATCAACATACTCGCGCTCCTGTTCTTCGCGCGGCTCTAGCGCCATGTCCGCGTTCCCGCTCTTCCACCGGCCCGCCAGCGTCTCCCTCGCGTGGACGGCCGTTCCGGATTATATCCCGCGGCCGGCCCCGCCGTTCCATATGGCGCTTCCTTTTCGCGTGAAACGGACGCTTTCCAGGGCGCTCACTCCCACGGACTCACCTCGACGAGGAGGTCAACGTTCTTGAAGTAGCTGTCCGTGGCGGCGGCCAAGGGAATGGCGTACTGGACGCTCTTGCCCTTGCTCCCTTGGAGTTGCTTCGGCGCCGTCAACTCCACGCCGGCGCCCTGCCAGCGGCAGCCGAAGGGCGGGTCCGCGCCTTTATCGGCCAACGCAAACTCGATGCGGCCGTCAAAGAAGACATCCCCCTCGAAACCCGACCGCGAGAATAAGCCCCGGCGCTCATAGTGGGGCCGGATAGCCAATTGCAGCAGCCACCGCGCATGGGCGTCCTTCTCCACGGCGCGGTACGCCGCATGGTCCGTTCCGGCGAAGAGGTAGCCCGTGAAGAGCACGGGATCGCGCTCGCCCACGGGAACATAAGCGCCCCGGCTCTTCTTCATGGGAATCGTCTCCGCCGTCATGTTTTGCTCCCGGCGGCTGTCCAGATATCCCGCATAGCCCCGGAGGGCGACGGCGACGTCCACGGAGAGATGGGTCAACTTTTCGTTCTTGTTCGCCGAAGGAGCGTCTTCGCGGACGCTTCCGAAACGGAGCCGCACCTGAAAACGCCAATTGCCGAAGAGGAACCGCTGCAGATTCTGGTATCCCTCCTCGCTGTTGACGATCCCCAGGGGCCCCGAGTGCGCCCGATCCACATACGCCCGTGGACCGCCGTGGATGTGGGCTTTCTCCGTCAGCACAAGGCCGTCGCTCTTCGCGCCCACCGTCGCCTGCGCTCCCGCCACCGTATAGTCCATGGCGTTCGTGCCCACGAGGCTGAACGTCCTGTCCAGCGCGGGAGCGTGTTTGCCGGCCGGCTTGTAGGTCCGGGGATCCTTGTTCCCGGCCAGGCCGAGATAGGTTCGCATGTAGGCTGGCGTGAACTGGTCCTCCCGGAAGGCGCCCGTGATGTCCCGGACCCAGTTGACAGGCGCCAGGGTCTGGCGGAAGGCGATGCCGCCGTGGGGCGTGCCATAGGTGAACAGCTTGTTGACCGTAACGGTCTTCAAGTGCTCCTCCTTCGCGCCCTCTTTCTTGACCTCCGTGACCGCGTCCTTGAAGACCTTCGCGCCGCT
>SLHB01000131.1 GCA_007136375.1 Candidatus Hydrogenedentota bacterium | reverse complement strand
CCGCGGGCGTGTATGACTTGCGGTTCTCCGTCCCCGGAGCGGAGCTTGTATACGAAGAAGCGCCGTTGCGTCCAGACGGACACTTGGACCTTGGCGTCATCCACTTGCGTCCGGCGCGGTGAGAAGGCGAGCCGCGGCGGGATGAAGAAACCCCGGCGCGGCCAAGGAAGGCCACGCCGGGGAGAATCGCCGATTCACAGACTACGCTGTGAAAGGACCTGGCCAAGAACTTAACCCAGCCACGGTCCATAATGGATGGGTTCCGTTAGAACTCCGCGCCGGGTTCCGGCAACGGCTCCGCGTCGAGATCGTCGAGGTCGTCAAGGTCGTCCATCTCGGGCGGCTCTGGCATCTCCATGGGCTCCTGAGGCTCTGGCATCTCCATGGGCTCCTGAGGCTGCTCAGGCATGTCCATGGGCTGTTCCGGCGGACCCATGGGATCCTCGCCAGGAATGCCAGGGGCTTCATCGCCCGGAGGCGGCGGCGGGGGCCCGTCGTCGATGCCCGGCCCACAGCCGGCCGCCGCGATAGCCACCACCGCGCACAATCCCAGTGCTTTCACAAACAGCTTCATTGTTGGCTCTCCTTCACGTTGGCGCGGCCAAGAGACGCCGTCGGCTTTCAGGGTGAACCGCTCAGGCGCGCATTAGGAGGGGTTCGCAGGCTCCGTGAAGACTTTCCCACGGGGCTGGGCGGAAATCCCCTCCACCCATTTCCACCAATTGGCTCCCTGTTCACCGTGCCGCTTCGCGGCCACGTCCCTAAGCAGCGCGTTGCGCCTAAGCATCAAGCTTGCGAGTCATGCTACAGGAACCGTTGAAAACCTTTCAACCGTCTGTCGCCGTTCTAGCCACAAGCCGAATGGCCCGAGCTGAAACCGGACGTAGCGCAGACCCGCGCGGATGTTTAGAACGGGTCGCTATCGAGACCCTCTGATCCTTCCGGGATGATGATCTCGTCTTCCTCGGGGAAACCGAACTCATCATCTTCCGGCATGGTGAAATCATCGTCGTCGATGATCACGTCATCCTCGGGCAGCGGCGCGGGTTCATCCCAAGCGTCGCCTTCGGGCAAGGGCTGGGGCTCGCCCTCGGGAAGCGGCGCGGGCTCGGGGAAACCCTGGTCCAGATCGCCCTCGGGCGCGGGCGGCGCCTCGATCATGGGCTCGCCCGGAACGACATCAGGATCGCCCCATGGGTCGTCCTCGACCGGGGGCGCCTCAGGCAACGGCTGCTCTTCAGGCAGAGGCTGCTGCTCGGGCAACTCTTCCTGCATTACGCCTCCCTCGGGCAGCGGCGCGGGTTCAGCCGGTTCTTGCATAAGATCCTGCTGCGGCTCCGGGGCAGGCTCCTCGAACACGCCGGGGGGTTCTTCCTGCTGCATTTGCAGCCCTGGCTCAAATCCAGGCTGGGTGGGGCCCGTTGTTTCGCAGGCCATGAGCAAGAAACCGGCCGCGGCCGCGGCGCCTGTTACCTGCCAGGAAAAACGCATATGCATCTCCTTTCCGTAGCGCACGGTGTGCAAGCCCCGGCATGAGGATCCATTCCCGCCGCGGCGAACGATGGGAGATAGCCAGCCGTTGCCCGGAACGCCCTCCGAGGCTGTCACTCGCACTTCGTTTTCTTGCGTCGCCGCAGCTTTCCACATGCCGGCCGGCCTCTTGCCGGGCAATGGCGGACACGCCTCTCTCTATAAACCTTGCCAGAAAATCCGGCCGCGTTTCAACGTAATTAGTGTACAGTAGTGGTTAAATACCAAAAATTCCGTAACAACTAATAACAGCATCTACGTTGATCAGCCATAGTCTGTACAGTATCCTGCCCCTGGCGGATAAGCGTCCGCAAGCCCAGCGCGTCAACCACGATTTCGGAGGGGATGGTATCCCATGCGCCATCGCCACACACCCGCCAGGCGCGCCCAACCATGGGCGGCGCCAAGGCCTTGAAGGAGCCGCCGGCCCCATGGACGACGCCAACGGCTACGGCGCCATACGCTTGATGCAAACGGCCGTGGCGGAGACGCCGGGGCCGGTCCCCGAAAACGTGGTCCAACACATCTGGCGCGAACAACGATTCGCCACGGACAACCTGGAGACGGACACAGGCCGCGCCTTGGAGATTGTCTCGCCGGGGTGGTGGAATCAACAGGAAGGGCCGGATTTCCGCGAGGCGCAAATCCGCTTCAACGGCCGGCTCCGCACGGGCGATGTGGAGATTCATCTCGGCCATGGCGCGTGGCGCAGTCATGGCCATGAGCGCGACCCCCGCTACGACGGCGTGCTCCTCAACGTTGTGCTCGATAAGCGGCCGCCCCAACATCCTCCCCACACATCGCAAGGCCGGCGAGTGCCGTGCCTCCTTCTTGAATCGTACCTGCGCGAAGACGTGAGCGTCATCGCCGCGCAACTCGGGATGTACGGACAGGACGCGGCCTTTCCCCCGCCTCGCGGCCAATGCGGGGACGTGACCGAGCGGATAGGCCGTCCGCCCGCGGATGAGTTGGTCCAACTGGCCGGCCATTGGCGGATGATTCACAAGGCGCAGGCCCTGCGGCGGCGCATGGAGCAGACGGACGCGGACCAGGCCATCTACGAGGCTCTGATGGAGGCCTGCGGCTACAGCCGCTACAAGCGGAGCTTTCGCCTCCTCGCGGAGCAACTGCCCTATGCGCGGCTCCGTCAGCTCGCGGGCCAGGACGCGGGCCTCGCCGAAGCCGCCTTGCTTCACTTGGCGGGTCTGTTGCCCAAGGCGCTGGCCGAGGACGCCCCAGGCCATACCCACTTCTCCAGGCTTCAAACCCTGCGGGAGCAACACCTGCCCGGCCTCCGTCCGCTGCAGCTGGAGTGGAAGCGCCTGGGCGCGCGTCCCGCCAACTATCCCGAGCGCCGGTTGAGCGGAATGGCCCGTCTGATCGCGCGGACCGCTCAAGACGGTCTTGTGGGGACCCTGGACCGGATCTGGCGCGGACCGGCGGCGTCCAAGGCGCGGCGGGAGGCGCTGGAGGCGTTATTTCCCCGGGCCATTGGCTTCTGGGCCGGGCACTGCACCTGGGACGGCAAGAAGATGGCGCGGCCCATTCAATTGTTAGGGGAGGGACGCATCCGCGTCATGGTGGGGAACGTGTTCATCCCGGCGGCGGTGGCCGTGGCGCGGGAGCGGCGGGACCGTCTTACTGAGGAGGAAGCCGCCCAGCTCTACGCAACCCTTCCGAAAGAACCGGACAACCAAGTCCTGAAGGTGATGATTCCCCGGATCTACGGCGAAGCCGCGCCGAAGCGGCTCAACTTCCGCATGCAACAGGGTTTGATGCAGCTCTTCTACGATTGGTGCCAGCCGAATCCGTCGTGCAGAAATTGCCCCGTCTCCCGGGGGTTGGAGCACGGCTTCCCGTCGGGCGGCCCCGGCGGAGACGGGCGTTAGTCGGATTCGACGGCGAGAACCATTTCCCGGCTAACGACGCGGACTGGCGCCACGCGGTAGCCCTGAAAATTCCGGGCCGCGATGGCGTCGGACAGCGGGGCCAAGGATCGGCTGTAGGGTATGCGGACGCGGGCTTCGCGGCGGGACATGTACAAGGTCTCGGCGCCGGCAATGCCCAGGTCGCTTTCTAGTACAACCAGAATCTCGTCGAGTATCGCCTGATTCGGCACGTTTTCGATGGTGATCATGACGCTGTCGGGAGACTCAGCGCCCACAACCGCCAAGACGGCGCCCACGAAGACCCACTCCCAGAGCTTGTGCGTCGCGTCCTCCAGGGCTTGGCGGAATCCCAAGGCGGCGGCGGTGCTGTGCACCGTGGCGCTTGCGGAGAACGACTTCATGGGGAGCCCGTCCGAACCCCGCAGGACTTGCGCGTTGATGCGGGCCTTACGCGGCCGCACGTTTCCCCGTCCCTCTCCGGATTCGCAAACCGCCTCGCCATACACCACCGCGTCCGCTTGGTGTATTCGCGCCAATCGCCCTAGAGCCGGAGCGCCGTCCGCAACGTAAGCGCGCAGCTCGTCCGCGCCGTGATACGCGGTCAGCTCCGCCGCGCCCATCCATTCCATGCCCTGGTTCTCCAGGGCCTCGGCCAACAGGGCTTCGACGAGGAGGGCGTGTTCTTCCAAGCCTTCACCGCTCTCCGCGCGCGCGACGATGACAAGAAGGACCTTTGGAGGCTCCGCAAGATGGGGCAACGCGAGCAAAGCGGCGTCCCGGTGGATGGCGTCTTGGTATACGTCCATCTCAACTTCGACCCAGGTCACTCCGCCTTCCTGCCGGTGGTCTAGAATCCTGAACGCATGAACGTAGTGAAAGGCGTGCTCGATGATGGGATAGACCGCGCTGAGGTCCGCCGTCGAGACGGCTTCCTCCAAGACCTCCAACACGGCTTGTTCGCGGGCGTTGTCAATGGCCGCCATGCGCGCCGCGCCGCCCGAACCGGGCGCGCTCCCTTCAAGGGTGACGGTCGTCAACCCCTCGGCTAGAGTCGTTTCCGCAAACGCGGCGTCCGCCGTTAACAACGCGGCGCACAGCCACACGGTCCAACGCAATCGGCGCCCCACAACCGCTCCCTCCCCTTCTTCTCGCTTCCACCAGCGACACTTCGCCTCTCTTGCCGCTCCCCACAGCGCGCGCGGCCACCCCGGCGCGCGGCGGAGGAGCCGCCGGGCAACCGGAATGACCGCGCCATTTCTTCCGCCACGCCAACAGGCGCGGACGGCCGCGGCGCTCATGGGCGCCGCGATGAGAATTAGTCGCGGCCCATCGACGCCGCGATGAGAATCCAATGCACGAGCTGGGCAAGGGCCATGGCCGCGGCGGCCACATAGGTCATGGCCGCGGCGTCCAGCACCTTCTTCGCGCCTTGCAATTCGTCCGAGGTCACGTACCCCCCGCTCGAGAGCGCCGCCAGCGCCCGTTTACTCGCGTTAAACTCCACGGGCAGGGTAACCACGGTGAAGAACACCGCTACAGTGAAGAACGCGATGGCGGCGTGCACGGCGAGCAAGCCCACCTGAGGCATGCCCGCGAACGCGTAGGCGACGATACCCACAAGGAATAGCGGAACCGCCGCCTTCGACGAAAAGTTGCTCACCGGATAGGCGATATTGCGCAGTACAAGGGGGCCATAGAGATTCGCATGCTGAATGGCGTGCCCGACTTCGTGGGCCGCCACGCCCAGCGCCGCGACGCTGTTACTGCCGTAGACGCTTTCAGAGAGGCGCAAGGTACGATCCCTGGGATCATAATGATCCGTGAGTTCGCCCGCCGTCGGCTCCACCGCGCACGCCAGCTCGCCGCTGGGGTCGTCCGACAAGGAAATGCCGTGGTCCCGAAGGATATTTTCCGCCACGCTGGCGCCGGTCAGCCCCTTGCGGGTAGGCACTTCCGAGTAACGCTTAAACGTCGACGACACCTTCCACTGCGCCCAGAAGGCGAAGAGCATCGTCGGGACGATCAACATGATGAAGAGGGGTGAAATGATCATAGGCGTCTCCTTAGGTTGTTTCCCGCCGGTTTCTCATTACGCATCGGCCGTTAAACACGGCCCCGTCTTCTATAACAATTTTCCGGGCCCGAATATCCCCTGTGATCCGCCCGCGCGCCGCGATATGCACCAAGCCGCCGCACAGGACATTTCCCCGTATCTCACCGGCGACAAACAAATCCTTGCCAGCCATCACGCCGGCGTTCAAGCGGCCCGT
>SLHB01000046.1 GCA_007136375.1 Candidatus Hydrogenedentota bacterium | reverse complement strand
GCTCCTTCGTGCTGTTGTGATTCACTGCGTTTCTGGCCGAAGGCGCACTGTCTACGCGCCCTCCCGCGCCTCCTCAAGAAGTCGGATGAGCGTCCGGAGCTTCCGCGTCCCCAAGTGGCCAAGGCGGTTCCTGTTGAAGTCCTCGACCGGACCATCCAGTCCGGCGAGCAGCGCTAGGCCGCTCTCCGTGATGCGCGCGCGGACAATACGGCGGTCCGGCGCGCTCCGTTCCCGTGTGATAAGCCCCCGGGGCTCCAGGCGATCCAACAGCCGCGTGATGTCGGGGACGCGGGTCACGGCGCGCGCGGCGATGGCCTTGCAAGCGAGGCCGTCCGCGCCCGCGCCGCGCAGAATGCGCAACACATTGTATTGGGCGGGCGTTACGCTGGCTTCCGCCGCCAACATGGCCGCGAAGGCCGTGTCCAAGGCGTCCGCCGTGCGCTGAATGTTGAGGACAGCCTCCGCCTCCAGCGAGGGGAAGGGCTTGGCCTGCTGGATTTCCTCGCGCAGTTTCGATTTTCGTTCCGGCCGTGTCATTACTTGTTGAAACAAGCATCGTGACAACGATTATTCCTCGGGCCTTGACTCGCTTGCGCGCCTCGTGTTCAATTACAGCCCGGTCAACGGACCTTAGCGCCGCTCAGCGGGGATACGGACGGCGCGTTCCGCCGGGCCGGTCTGGCGATGGGATGTCCGTTGACGGCGTTGCGGGAGGAGTTTATGAAAGCGTTGCGTTTCGATGGCGCCCTGCGGTTGACGGACATGGATCCGCCGGAACCCGGGCCGGGCGAAGCTTTGATCCGCGTGGAGATGGCGGGCATTTGCAACACCGACCAGGAGCTGGTAAAGGGGTACATGGGCTTTCAAGGCGTCCTGGGCCATGAGTTTGTGGGCGCGGTGGAGCAGGCCGGAAACAGCCACCTCGTGGGCAAGCGCGTGGTGGGCGCGATCAACTGCGCTTGCCACAAGTGCCGATATTGCCAGATGGAGATGCCCCGTCACTGCATGAACCGATCCGTCCTCGGGATTTTGGGCCGGGACGGCGCTTTTGCTGAATACGTCACGCTGCCGGAAGAGAACCTTCACATTGTGCCGCCGGGCATGCCCGAGGAAACGGCCGTGTTTACGGAGCCCGTTGCGGCGGCCTTCCGCATTCCCGAACAGATCGCCATACAGGGCCACGAGCGGATTATCGTCTTGGGCGACGGCAAGCTGGGCCAGCTCATTGCCCAAGTCCTGCGTCTCTACGCCGCTGACGTAACCGCGGTGGGCAAACGTCCTTGGAAGCTCGAAAAGCTCGCGGCCCGGGGCGTCGCCACGGCGGAGGCGGATGCGCCCATCGAAGGCGGCGCCGACATTGTGGTCGAAGTCACGGGGACGGCGAAGGGCTTGGCCCGCGCCTTGGAATTGGTCCGCCCAGAGGGGACGGTGGTGCTGAAGACGACCGTCGCCGGCGAAACCACGCTGAACATGAGCCTGCCCGTGATTCACGAAACGCGGATTGTGGGATCGCGTTGCGGTCCCTTCAAGCCCGCGTTGGAGGCCTTGGCCTTGGGCAACGTGGATGTTGCGCCCCTGATCTCCGCGCGTTATCCCTTGGAGGAAGGCGTGGAGGCCTTCGAGCGCGCGTCCGCGCCGGACACGCTCAAGGTGTTGCTGGAAGTGGGATGGGAAACGAGAGGAGGCCGCGCCCCATGAAGACGGGGATTCTAACCACGCCCTTCGCCGGTGAGCCCCTGGAAAAAGTGGCGGATTTTGCCGAGAACCACGGTATCGTGGGCCTGGAGATTCCCGTGGGCCCCGGCGTTTCGCACTTGGACGTGGCGGCGCTGACGGAAGAGCGGGCTGGGCGTCTGCGCGAATCCCTGGAGGCGCGCGGCTTGGAGATCACGGCGTTGGCCTTCCACGCGGACACGACTAGCGCGGGGCGAGAGGAAGCCTTTCAGGATCGGGTGAAGGAAGTCATCGTCGCGGCGGCGCGGCTCGGGACGCCCATCCTGAGCATGTGCACGGGCATGCCCGTGGACGGGTTAACGCGGCCCGAGACGATCCGCCAGGTATTGCCGGACATCCTTCGCCCAATCCTCGACTACGCTGGAGAGAAGGGCGTCAAAGTCGCCGTGGAGAACACCCACTACACTTGCCTCCGCGGCCTCAATACGTTCGAATGCCTCTTCGAGACGTTTCAGGATCCCCACTTTGGCTTGACCTACGATCCCGCCCATCTCTACCACCAGGAGTGCGACCACCTGCTGCCGATTACGGAGTTCGGAGACCGGCTATTCCACGTCCACGCCAAGGATATTCTTATCGACTACGCCAAACGGGCGCGGGTGGGCATCTACGGCGACGGTTGGTGGCGGTATGTTATCCCCGGCTTTGGCCACATCCACTGGGGCGAGTTCGTGAGCCACCTGCGCGCGGCGGGCTACAACGAAACCTTGTGCATTGAACACGAGGACGCCTGCCAGACCCGGGAAGAAGGGTTTATCCGCGGCGCGTGGATCTTGGGCCAGTTCTGCTGAAATCCGGCGGCGGAGGCGCGCGGCGCGTGACGGGCGAACCTCAGCGGACGCTGGTGGTCCATGTGGGCGGCATTGGCGACTTCATTCTCACTTGGCCGGCCCTAGCGCATCTTGCCCGGGAGGGGTCCCTGGAGGTAGCGGGCGCGCCGGAGCGGATGGCGCTGGCGGTCCACGCCGGCGTCGCCCGCGCGGCCCATGACCTCGACGCCACGGGGTTCTCGTCGCTGTTTTCGGGAACGCCGTCTCCAACCGCGCGGGTCTTCCTAGGGCGTTACGCCCGGGTTGTGGTGTGGATGGCGGGTTGCGAGGACGCCGTCGAGGCCCTGCGGAGTTGCGGCGCCGGGGATGTCCGCGCCTTTCCCGGAAAACCGCCGCCGGACTGGCGCGATCACGCTTCGGCGTACTTCTGCGATTGCCTGGAGGTCCCCCGGACGCCCATGCCGCCGCTTGCCTTTCCACGGCCGGCGCGCGGCGCGCCCGTGACGCCGCCCTACGCGGTGATTCATCCAGGAAGCGGCGGCCCGCGGAAGCGCTGGCCCATGGAACGCTTCGCCGAAGCGGCGGCGGCGCTGCGGCGGCGCGGCCTGAATGTCTTGTGGAGCCAAGGCCCCGCCGAGGAAGATCGGGGCGCCGGCGTCACGAACGGCGCCGTCCTGACGGTCTCCCTGACCGAGTTGGCGGGCGTGCTCGCCGGAGCGCGCCTGTACATTGGAAACGACAGCGGCGTGACGCACCTGGCCGCGGCGGCGGGATGTTCCACCCTGGCCGTGTTCGGTCCCACGGACCCCGCCGTGTGGGCGCCCATGGGCGCCCATTGCGCCGTTGCCGTGGGAGACCCGTGGCCGGCGCCCGAGGCGGTCATTCGGGCGATGGACCGTCTCCTGGAGGCGGTGCGGCCTCATAGCCCGGGCACACTTTGACGGGGAGGCGGGGGTACTTGGCGAAGCGCGGATCGAAGTCCGAGCGCCCGCAACGGTAGTAGGGATCCCCGCCCCGGGGGTGGGGGATGACCCGGGCATGGGCGCATTGCGCGCAAAGGCCGACAGTTGGATTGAGATCCATGGGTTGTCCGTTCGAGTTCTTGTGAAGTTCCCGCCATGATGGCACAATATCGGCGCCGCGCCCGGCGAAGCCTTCCGAACTATCGCGAATTTTGAGGGGGTTCCCAAGGGGCCGTCCCGCGAAGTGGACAGGACCCGCGAGGCTTGCTGCTTGGTCCTTGCGGCCCGCGCGCCTTCGCCCCGCGGAACAACCGGAACGCCGGCCCGCCAAGGGCCATTCCCGCAAACAACCCGCCCGGGGAGTGTGAATGACCGAACGAGACGCCGATGTTACATTGACTACGGATAACCTCGACGATCCCGTGTCCAAGCACATGCGCAGGGACTTCGTGGCGTTGCATGAAGGCCTGACCGTGGGCGAGGCCTTGGACACGTTGCGCAAGCGCCGCGTTCCAGACAAGATTTTGTATCTCTATGTTGTTGACAACGACGATCGTCTCGCTGGGGTATTGCCCACGCGGGCCCTCTTGTTGAGCGACCTCGACGTGCCCATCGCTTCCATCACGTTGCGGCGCGTCATCAAGATCCCTCATACGGCCAGCGTGTTGGTGGCCTGCGAATGCTTCTTGTTTCATCGCCTTCTGGCTTTTCCCGTGGTGGATGACGACAACCACATCGTGGGCCTGGTGGACGTGAACCTGTTCACGGACGAAGTATTCGACATGGCCGAGCGCCAGTCCGCCGATGACGTGTTCCAGCTCATCGGCGTGCGTGTCGCCCAAGGCAAGCAGGTAACGCCCACGCAGAGCTTCAGGAGCCGTTTCCCGTGGCTCTTGTGCAACATCACCGGCGGTATCCTCTGCGCGATTCTGTCGGGGTTCTACGACAGCCTGCTGAGCGCGGTGGTGGTCCTGGCCTTGTTTATCCCCGTGGTGCTCGCCTTGGCTGAGAGCGTCAGCATGCAATCCATGACGCTGACTTTGCAGCGGCTCCATGGCGAGCGCACCGATTGGAAAGGCTTTGGCGGCGTGATGTGGCGCGAGTTTCTCGCGGCCCTGTTGCTGGGCGCGGCCTGCGGGACGATTGTCGGGCTTGCCGCCGGACTGTACCGGGGCGGGCCGCTGGTGGGCCTGGCCGTGGGCGGGGCCGTCTGTCTGTCGATGATTACCGCCTGCCTCCTGGGCGTGGCGGTGCCTTCCATTGTGCGCGCCTTCAAGGGCGATCCGCGGGTCGCGGCGGGTCCGATGGTGCTTTCCACGACCGACCTGCTGACGCTCTTGTTCTACTTCAATTTGGCGGGCATCCTGTTAGAACTGGTGGATTGAGCCCGGGCCATGGGAAAAGACGGGAGCACACTTGGAATGACCGATTCGTCCGTAAGCGCGGCGGCGGACCGCAAACTCCGCATCGGCATGCTGGCGCCCGTGGCTTGGACCGTTCCGCCCACGGGGTACGGCCCTTGGGAACAGGTCGTGGCGAACCTTACCGAAGAGCTTGTGGCCATGGGCCACGACGTCACCTTGTTCGCCGCGGCGGGATCGCGCACCCGCGCGCGCCTCGTGGAGACGGCGCCCCACGCGTTCTCGCTTTGGCCGGAGGCGGAACGCGCCGCGCCGCGCCGCTTTGACCCGGCCAGCGGCCTGCTTGAAGGGCCGCCGGAGTTTAGGGGATTGGAGCAGCTTCACGTGGCCACGTGCATGGAAATGGCGCGGGACGGCGCCTTCGATATCGTCCATTCCCACCTGCACATCCACGCCCTGGTGTTTTCGCGCCTCATTCCTTGTCCCCTCGTCAGCTCCCTCCACGGCGCCGCGTGGGTGGCCGCGACCCATCCCATTTACGACCGCTACAAGGACCAGCCCTTTGTGTCCCTTTCGGACGCCGAGCGCGCCCTTAAGCCGGATCTGAATTACGCCGCCACGGTGTACAACGGCGTGAATCTGGAGGCCTTTCCCTTTGAGCCCGCCAAGGAGGACTACCTTCTGTTCGCGGGCCGTCTGTCCCCGGAGAAAGGGCCCGCCGAGGCCATCCAAATCGCCCAGAAGAGCGGCCGCGAGCTTCGGATCGCGGGGATGATCGAGCCTCAGCACCAGGCGTACTACGACCGGGAGGTCGCGCCCCATATCGATGGCGGCCAAGTCCAGTATCTCGGCCTGCTGTCCCAG